>NZ_JBXUGO010000024.1:0-67166 GCF_057180565.1 Serratia sp. HNCC26DJ244
TTGACCCTGAGAGACGTCAACAACAATACGGTGAGTGGTCAAACCGTGACTTTCGCAACCTCGTTGGGGGCTATAAACACCGCGACAGAAACGGTGGCAGGTTCCGGTATTTATACGGCCACTCTGACTGCGGGTACGCAGGCGGGTACAGCGAATATCACCGTTAAGGTGAATAGCAATCCGCTGAGTAATACCGCGACGGTGACGTTGAACGGTGATAGCAGCAAGCTTGACCCAGCCAAGTCTACCTTGATCGCTAACCCGGTGAGTATCGTAGCGAATGGGACGGCGACCTCGGTGGTGACCTTGACCTTGAAAGATGTCAACGACAATACGGTGAGTGGTCAAACGGTGACTTTCGCAACCTCGTTGGGGGCTATAAACACCGCGACAGAAACGGTGGCAGGCTCCGGTATTTATACGGCCACCCTGACCGCCGGTACGCTTGCCGGTAAGGCTAACATCACCGTTAAGGTGAATGGCAATTCCCTGAGCAACACTGCGACGGTGACGTTGAACGGTGACAGCAGCAAACTTGACCCAGCCAAGTCTACCTTGACTGCTAACCCGGTGAGTATCGTAGCGAATGGGACGGCGACCTCCGTGGTGACTTTGACCCTGAAAGACGTCAACGACAATACGGTGAGTGGTCAAACCGTGACCTTCGCAACCTCGTTGGGGGCTATAAACACCGCGACAGAAACGGTGGCAGGCTCCGGTATTTATACGGCCACCCTGACCGCGGGTACGCTTGCTGGTAAGGCTAACATCACCGTCAAGGTGAATGGCAATTCCCTGAGCAACACTGCGACGGTGACGTTGAACGGTGACAGCAGCAAACTTGACCCAGCCAAGTCTACTTTGACTGCTAACCCGGTGAGTATCGTAGCGAATGGGACGGCGACCTCCGTAGTGACCTTGACGCTGAAAGACGTCAACAACAATACGGTGAGTGGTCAAACCGTGACCTTCGCAACCTCGTTGGGGGCTATAGATACGGCGACAGAAACGGTGGCAGGCTCCGGTATCTATACGGCGACCCTGACTGCCGGTACGTTGGCGGGTACGGCGAATATCTCCGTCAAGGTGAATGGTAATACCCTGAGCAAAACCGCGACGGTGACGTTGACTGCCGATCCATCTACTGCTGCAATCACCGCTTTGACTTCTACTGTACCTAAGGTTGCGGTGGCAGTAGTCACGGATAGTGGTAACAACCCAGTTCAAGGTATGACAGTCACATTCAGTGTGCCGGGTGGCAGTGGCGTATCTTTTGTCTCGGGTAATACCGCAGTCACTGATGCAACGGGTAGCGCTTCGATCAACTTTACTACTACCGATGCTGGTGCTGTTACTACGCTTACCGCGACGGTGACGAATAGCAGTAATCAAGTAAGCAGTAAAACTTTGAATATTGAGGTAGCGCCAAACTTTGCTAAAGCAACGGTGGATACCCAATTGAACTCTTCACCGTCACTGTTTGGTATCGCAAGTGGTTTCCCGACAACAGGGTTTACCAATGCGACCTTCCAGTTGGCACCACATGGTAGTACTGCGCAAAACAGTAATTATACCTGGACGAGTAGTCAGTCATCTGCCGTGTCAGTGTCTAATACTGGGGCCGTGACAATGGCTTCACAACCTAGTGGTGAGGTGACGATTACTGCTGAATGGAAGAGTGATACGTCAGTGGTCTTTACCTATAAGTTCACGGTTAAAACATGGATTTCCTATGTTTACAATGGGATATCCTCAGGTTCGGCGGATATTGCTACCCTCAACTGTATTAACAGTGGTTATGCAAGGATACCGACGATGAATGAAATGTTACTAACCACACCAGCCAGTGGTAATGGGCAAAGAGGGCTCGGCGCTGTTTGGGCTGAATGGGGTAATCTGGCGAACTATCCTGGTTCAGGTTTCCCGGGGGCCCAACAGCGGATCTGGGTAAAAACAGATTCAGGATCAGGTCAAGTTATGGTGACAACAGGAAATGTCTCCACAGCAATTCCTGCGATCTTGGCCTGTATGAAGTAACAGGATTGACGATGTTTAGCCGCCCTTACCAGGGCGGCTAATACTGAATATCAACAAAATTAGGGTATTGGAAATAAGCAGGCGAACTTACTAAGTTCGCCTGTTTTTGTAATCAAGACTCTAAACTGCTACTCCATTGAACTTGGGTATAGTCACCAAAGAACCCTTGGGGTCACTTCAGCTTACAATTTCTGGTACCAAGGCAATTCGCCCATACGCAGATGAGTACAGCCGAACGGGATCATAATAAGTTCGGTTTCCTCTCCTTGCACAGATAGCGGGCTCTGTGGTGGTGCGCTGGCGAGACAAGGTACGGCAGACTGCCAGTTGGGCAATTGAGTACCTTTGATCCGCATGGTGGATGGCGGGTTCTCTCGGCTAAAGGGGATGGCCCCCGGTATCGCCAAGGTGACCTCGACACTGCTGGGGTCGATTGCCCAGTTCCACGCTGAGGTGGGTGTCACGCTGTAGTCACAGTGCGGAAACTCACGGTACGGCTTATCGCTATTGATGCGTTGCCATTCCTCTTCCAGCGGCAGGGCATAGACCAATGGACCATAGCTGAGGGCCAGCGCCCCTTGCTCACGAGATTCTTGCTGTAACTGGAAGTCGAACTCGATGTCGATTTGATGGCAGCCTTGCCAGTTGCGCTGTATCACTACCTCTTGCCGCGCTCCGCTACTGAAAACGGCACCATCTAGCCGGATAACTGTCCGTTCTGACCAAGACGGAATGCGCAGGCGCACGGCAAAGTCAGCATCGTTATCGCACTCGAGTGTGATGCACACACGGTTTGCGAAGGGGTAGTGGCTGTTATTGATGACCTTGACCGCTTGCCCTTTGAGCTGGGTGGTGAACTCGAGGGGGATATAAGAGACCGCGACCAATTCCTCTGCACTTTGTAACCAGGCATGGGTAGCAAATTTGGGCAACCCCTGATGATAGTTTGAGGTACAGCAGCCGAAGTGCGGCATCAAACCGTAGGTATTGGCATCAGGGTCATTGGTATTCCATGGCATATCGGGGTCAACCACGCAGGCAACCTGGTTGACCTGCTGGTTATACTGGTGCGCCCACATATCCCGGGTGAAATAGCCCGGCAAAGCGTTAAAGGCGATCTTCTCAAGACGATCGGCAAAACTGAGATCCCCATAGATGGTGATCAGTTGCTCCAGCGAGTACATATACTCTACGGCGGCACAAAGCTCGGTACCGCGTAATGGGCTCTTACCTGCCAGGCATTCGTCACCGGTGAAGGTCCCCACAGCGGTACCATGGTGGCGATCCAGTTGGTTGATAAAGTCATAAGGTGTTTGCCGATCACGCGCTTCACCGGTCAATTTCCACACCAAAGCATAAGCCTTGACAGCCATGGCATTGTTGACCACATGGCTCATAAAGTTCCACGCCCCTTTGGGTGTGGCTTCAGTACAGGGCCAGGCAGCAATGAAGCGCTGCCAGTTGAACCCTTGTGCCTCCAGCTTGACACAGAGGTCCAACAGCCAAGGAGCCGGTTGGCGTTCATAGAGCCAGAAGATGGCAATAAAGGACTCGAACCAGCGGGCTTGACCCCAGTCGAACAGTGGGGTCCAGTTGATAGCGCCCTCTATCTTGCGCAGGGCCCGTTCCACGGCAGCTTCAACCCGCGCATCTTCGGTGAAGGCGTGGTATTCGATCAGCATTTTAACTGCCAGAAACTGAGCCCAGATATCGTATCCTTCTTTGGCTTCTGGATTGACCGTGTTGGCGTTCTTTGGGCCAAGCCAGCCATCTTCCTGCTGATGGTTGAGGATATAATCGACATAGCCAGTGATACGTGCGATTAGCCCCTCATCACCGCTCAACCAGGCAAGCGGAATGCTACCGTCGAGCCAATAGGGCGCACGTTCCCACCCTTCGGAATCGCCCCCGAACCAGGCGCTATCTTGTACATCGGGCCAGAATTGGTCGAGATGACCACTCATGCCGTTGCACTGGATGGCTAATTGGTCACGTAGCCAACCGAGCGGCTGTAATTGATGCAATGGAATACGACTATAGGCGTTCGCTGTAATCATCAGGATGCACCTTTGATATCTGACGGGCCCGATGGGGATTTACCAGACACTGAGCCCTTGAAGAACAGCATAAAGCTTACAGCTACTAGCAAGTTGAATGCGGCAAAGGCGATCATAATGCTACGCCAGTCACGAATGCCATCATGAGTAAAGAATGCGTCGATCATCCAACCACTGGCGAAGCCGCCGAGTGTTCCGCCGACACCGATAATCATCACCTGGAGCAGGCCTTGTGCCGTGGCCTTCATGCCGTTATCAACGTTGGTTTCGAGAAATAGGGAACCAGCCAGGTTGAAGAAATCGAAGGCGACGCCCCAAACCAGCATGGAGAGGATGATCATCCACCACAGCTCGCCGGGGTTACCAAAGCCGAGCAGCAACCAGCGGGCAACCCAAGCCAGCATACTGATGAGCATCACGGTTTTCACGCTGTAGCGAGTCAGGAAATATGGCACGAGCAACACAAAGAACATCTCTGACATCTGGCCGATAGAGACGATCACCGCTGGGAAGCGGATCATGATGCTGTCGCTGTAAAGAGGATTACTGGAAAAATCATGCAAAAAGGTACCGGCATAGGCATTGGACAACTGCATGCTAACCCCGAGCAAGCCGGAGAAGATAAAGAAGGCACCAAACCGTTTGTCGGCAAATAGCTTACCGAAGCTGAGGAATTGTTGTGCGACCGAGCCGGCAGTCGAACCGCTTGGGCGACACTGCGGCATGCTCATGGCGAGCACCGCTACAGCCAACGAAGAGGCTGCTGAAATATAAAACTGAAGGGGAGAGGTCTCTAACCCGGAGAGGCTGGTCAGCCACATGCCGCTGGCAAAGCCCAGGGTACCAAATACCCTAAGGGGCGGATATTCCTTGACGATATTCATGCCAGCTTGGGTCATGACACTGAAGGAGACCGAAAATGCAAGGGAGATGGTCGGGATATAACAGAGCATGTTAACCAGCATCAGCCAGAAGAGCTGTTGTGGCGTTTCCATTTGGGGGACCATAACCATGCTTGCGGCACAACCGAGTTGCAGTATGGCGTAGAGGCGTTCAGCGTTAATCCATTTGTCGGCCACGATCCCTGCCAGCGTAGGCATAAAAAGGGCGGCAATACCAATGGTGGCGAAGATGCTGCCAAATTCAGAAGCACTCCACTGTTTGGTGTGCAGGCAGTATGCACCGACTGATATCAGCCAGCTTCCCCAGGCCAGAAATTGTAAAAATTGCAGCCCTGCAATCTTGATTTTTAGTGGTTTCATATAATGTTACTCATATTATGTATGTGGCTGGGTTGATTGTTTCAGTCTACTTATGACCTGACTCTCTGTTTGTTCCCTGAAAAATGGCCCCAAAGGCATCTATAAGCGGCTAAGCCGGGCTTGGCCTGGGGCAGGCAGTAACGAAGGTGATGGTGGAGATCATCAAGAAAATGCCTAGGAAAATTTTACCTGAGGGATGGTAACTAAACTGTGATGTTGTTTGCAAAAGAGATGTAAGCGATTACAATTTATTGTTAGCCCCTTCCTTTATACCTGCCATTCGCCTCTTTTTATTCTGATTATTACTTTACAAACAGCATGATCACCTAGTATTAATTTAATAAAAACAAGTGGATATATTTTATTGTGCCGAGCATTCACAAAAAGGCTTATATCATAAATGACTTTGGTAACGATACCACCAAGTAAGCGTGATGATAAAACAGACGATGCCATGTTGGTGATGACTTGGGCGTTCACTGAATCCCCGGCGTTTTATCCAGTGAGATGAGTTTTAATGCTCAGCCCAGTAGGGCGAATAGATTGGCTGCCATACCCTGGCATTATCGTAGATACTCGCTGCCATCACCTATGCGCTTATTTCAATATGGTTTGAGCGAATATTCTGGCGGGTTGCGTAAAATTGCGTGGCGAATAGCTCTGTCCGCAGCAGAAAATGCAGCGCCTAGTGCAAGCGCAACCATGGATTCGCCAGTTTTATTGGCTGTAATAGGCGGATAGCGCGGAAACTGATACACAAAATTAGCCAAAGCAGACTAAAAAGATTTATCATCCCTATAGCTCGGCATGCTATTACTGAAACTTCACTGATTTTGTCAAATAAACTTATTTTTATCCATGTTTATTCAAGCTGCAGGAGGATAGTAATAGAGTGGTAAGTTGAATGGTCTGAAAGATCGGTTAATCACCGGTTTGAATATTACAATGTTACATCATTAGGGTAAATTAACAGGGAAGTGATTCCTGGCCTATTTAAAAACCACTTTCACTACTAACGAGTACGAGGCTAATTAATCCAATAACTTGATAGGGAATACTAGACTCACAAGTACACCTGCAACTTGATATATAACGGATATATACATATACAGGTGACACTATGTTTAATATTTATAGTACTAACTATCTATCCCTAAGTAATGAGGTGTTCGAAGACTTATCTATGTTAAGAAAGACCACATTTAAAGATAGATTGCAATGGGCAGTGACTTGCTCAGAAGACAAAGAAATTGATCAGTTTGATAATGAAAGGGCGAACTATATCTTTGGGGTTGAACAGGATATGGTTATATGCGGAACCAGGATTATTGATATGAAAGATAGCAATATGTTAGACAGTACATTTTCATCGTTTTTTAATAATGTAACAATCCCAGAAGGAAGTTATATTGAATCCACACGATTCTTCGTCGATAAAAAAAGAAGCCGCACCCTGTTAGGGAGTCACTTTCCTGTTACTATGGTGCTGTTCCTATCGCTGATTAATTATGCCCGGCTACATCATTATGATGGCATTATTGCCGTTGCAAGTCATTCAATGATGCAAATCATCAAAAGTTCAGGTTGGGATGTTACCGTGTTAGCGACCGGCATGTCTGAAAAGGATGAGCCTGTTTATCTATTACTGGGCAATGTCGATATTAACAGTCAACATAACATAAAGGAAAAAATCAACAGCCGGTATATCATGCCGGATGAAAAAATACTAAGCGATTGGCCGCTGTCATTTGAGCCTTCAATCTAATTAATCAACTGGTTTAATCAGTTGAAGTTCCATCCCTAGACGTATTGCATGCCGAGCATTCGTCACTCCCATTTTCTTAACGATGTTTGCCATATGAAATTTAACTGTAGACATCTTTATACCCAGGATAATCCCGGTCTCTTGATAGGTTTTCCCCATGCTTGACCAATAAAGGATCTCATTTTCCCTCGTGGTGAATTGATACCTGGTTTCACTGTCAGAGAGCTTTTTTTCTGATAACGAGGTTAATGCAAGATACATCTCATGTACTGAGGCTAATAATATTGAAATATCTCCTTTATTTTTGATTAAGGCTTGTGTGACTTCAGCACTGCGCTCTGGCGCAATAATAAAGGATAAAGTAACCAGATTGTTGTTAAAGTCATGTAATACAAAGGTATAGCCATTGGTTACAGAAAATTCACGGGACTTATTAAAGATTTCATGGGATTGATGCCCTGGAGCAATGGGCAGATTTTCATCCCATGAGAATGGAGTCAACCGGTTAAGCGCAGTGATGACAACGGGGTCAGTATATTGCAAGCCTTTTTCTTTATAATGGTTGACCCAATCGCTAGGGTAGTTGGTTACTCCATAGATACAGGACATATCCCTTTTAGATAAAACCACATAGGCCCAGACAAACTCACCAATAGCATTTAATGCTTCTTCAAGGTGCTGTCGAATAATACTACTGACATTATTTTCCTGTTCCATCAATAACTCCCAACTCGTCAAATAGCCCTATGTATACTTGCCTCACCCTCGCTGGACAAGGGCGGAGTGACAAGAAATTTCAGTCGCATCACTCATGTACTTCTAAAGAAAAAGACTTGGAGATAGGTGGCATTCCCCACTAAGGGTATAAAAAACAGTGGATTGTGTCGAGCCCTGACCACTAAAAAGTCAATATCGATTGCCTAAAGCACCGTCTCATAAAAATACATCGTCTATTTTTCCACAACAATAAAAGATAAGCCCTGTATGCGGTCACTAATTGGAATTGCATCTCGAGCACAAGTCAAAAAAACGCTCAAAAAACAAGCATAAACCGAACCGGTACCGATGCAATAAGTACGACGAGTATAGTAGGTTATATTGAAG
Source organism: Serratia sp. HNCC26DJ244 (assembly GCF_057180565.1). NCBI lineage: Bacteria > Pseudomonadati > Pseudomonadota > Gammaproteobacteria > Enterobacterales > Yersiniaceae > Serratia > Serratia sp. HNCC26DJ244. The sequence goes on from NZ_JBXUGO010000024.1 coordinate 8,226, forward strand.
AGAGATCAATTTTATCCCAAATAGAGCAAAACACTGCATTGCTGCACCGGTTCCAAGGGTGGCTGCCATCCAGTGATACCACCACCTTATTGCAAGTGGCAAGTTTCCTGCCATAGACAAATGTTCAAGAATGCATCTTTGTGAACGGAAAATATGCATTCAGAATGTCTGAGCGCGCTTTATTGAGAATAGGGGGTTGCTAAGGGAAAACTATTGGTACATAATGCAGACCGTGTTGACAGCCAATGTTGTTAAATAACGTTGAGTATCAACAAGTTGAACCAGAGTGTGGAAACCTTTCCTGCTTGTGGTTTCAAGTTAAAACAGATAATTATCAGCTTTAACTTGAAAAAGCAGATGTTTGAAAAAACAAATGCTTGAAGAAGAAATGTTTGAAGAAGTAAAGAGTACCAAGGCGCGTTAACAAAGCGGTTATGTAGCGGATTGCAAATCCGTCTAGTCCGGTTCGACTCCGGAACGCGCCTCCAATTTTCAGCCCGGGTGGTGAAATCGGTATACACAAGGGATTTAAAATCCCTCGGCGGCAACGCCATGCGGGTTCAAGTCCCGCCCCGGGCACCATTTCGAAATCATAGACGCAAAAAGCGTCTATTTTTTTGTCTCAACCTTCTGTTTTTACTCGTTTTCTACGCATCACTAACTCTCCGTAATTCAATACAGTTCAACCTACGTCAAGTTGTTTATGAGTACACATTTGAGTGTATACTCAAGTTCAATGTAGTTGCTTGACAAAACGCAGGGCGTAGTGAACAGCGTTTGTGCTTGCCCGAAGGGTGAAGCGGCGAATAACTGTAGCCAGCAGGGCTACAGCTTCATTGGTGATGGGCGATACGCTGATTCTGTCATTGGAGACAGTTGAGCTCAACAATCCACGGAACCCCATGTGGAAGAGTGAGCTGCGGTAACACGGTAAATGGTTGCTGACGAATGTGAGGCTACGGCATGAAGGACGTTACCAATAGTGACCAATTGAGCCGTATTGTGATTAACGGCTATAAATCGATTGCTAAATGTGACCTGGAAATGGGTTGTTTAAATGTGTTAATCGGAGCTAATGGAGCGGGGAAGTCAAATTTTATCAGTTACTTGTCTTTCTTATCGGAACAACTCTCCTCTCGTTTGGCGCTTAGGGTTGCTCAGGCTGGTGGGCCTGATGCTATATTGCATTATGGGCGAAATGTTACTGAGAGACTGAGTACTGAAATTCATATCAATGGTTTTTGCTACGAGTCAGTATTAGTTGCATCGAATGACAATCGCTTTTTTTTTGAAAATGAAAGTGTTTTTTCAACAGAATCAGAACATTCAGTAGGAACATTGGGACATCATGAAACAGCCGTAAATCAATTTTACTCACATGGTACAGGGTCTAATAAATTAGACACTGTAATTGATAGCATTCGCTCATGGTGTATTTATCATTTCCAAGACACCAGTCCAAAAGCTAAGGTCAAGCAGATACACCGTATCAACGATAACGACTATTTACGAGAAGATGGTGCTAATTTGGCAGCCTTCTTGTTCCGATTACAGAAAAATCATCCTAGCCACTATCTGCGGATAATTCGTACTATTCGCATGGTAGCGCCTTATTTCGGTGGTTTTTACCTGCGCGCGACACCTGATAACCAAGACAGTATCCAACTTGAATGGACCGAAGAAGGTCACGATATTCCGTTCAAAGCCAGTGAGCTATCGGATGGCACTCTGCGTTTTATTTTGCTGGCAACGGTGCTGTTGCAACCAGAAAAGTTTATTCCCAGTGTCATCATCGTGGATGAGCCTGAACTGGGGCTACACCCTTACGCTATCAACGTATTGGCCGAATTGATAAAAAGCGCCAGCCATAAGCATCAGATGATTATTTCGACACAATCCGTCGAGCTAGTTAATCAGTTTGATGCCGAGGATTTGATCGTTGTAGATAAACACAATGGATCCTCAACCTTTAAACGTTTCGATACTGCGTTATTAAGTGACTGGTTAGAAGATTACAGTCTTGGGGATTTGTGGAAGAAAAACCTGCTGGGCGGGAGACCACAATCATGAGCCGAATATTGGTCTTTGTTGAAGGGCAGACGGAAGAAACGTTTGTGCGTGATCTGTTGGTGCCCTATTTTTCCCTTGTTCGTATTTATCTCACCCCAATCTTGGCACAGACTAGCCCCGGGCATAAGGGCGGGATTGTCAGTTATGGTAAGGTTAAGCATCAAGTAACACGCTTGTGCCGAAAAAATAAAACGGCTTATGTCACTACATTGATGGACTACTACGGCTTGCCTACGGATTTCCCTATGCCAAGCAACCCAGCGCCGAATGCTCATGGTCACGTAGTACAGCTGGAGCAAGCTTTACAGCAAGATATCGATGAGCCTAATTTTATCCCGAATCTACTCTTGCATGAGTTTGAAGCACTGCTCTTTTCTGCACCTGACAAGTTTGGCGCATGGTTGGACGATGACGCTCCAGTGGCGCAACTAAAGAAAATTAGCGCTGAGTTTGCTTCACCTGAGCACATCAATAACAGGCCGCAAACTGCGCCATCCAAGCGGATCATGGCATTAGTGCCAAAATACCAAAAAACGCTGCATGGCCCGTTGATTGCCGAAGATATTGGCTTGGATACCATCCGGGCGCAATGTTCGCACTTCAACAACTGGATAGAGCGTCTTCTGGCGTTAGCTCATTAATCATTTTGGCAATAGGGTGTTTTAACACCCATAAACCACTTCAATTTTACTCCCAAAGCTGCTGCTGGAAATCCCTGAACTTAGCCGGGCTGGAACCTCCCGCAGGCCGGTGGTGTCAGATTTCTATTTAGCCGCCTGCGTGTCAGCCTTGTCCAGCAGAGCCGGAAATAACTCAGTTACTACAGCGAGCGAGCCCCGAGAAAATAAAAAGGTGATAAAGGCTATATTCAAGTTAAATAGTTAGCAGACTGGGGTTGCGTCACGGTAAGTGAGATACGGGCTGTTGGGATAGATGCGTGAGGTGTTGATGGTATATACCCATCAACGATGAAACTTCGGCAGCGGTGTGGATTGCGGTTACTCGTCTCATCCATGAGACTCGCCCCTGACGGGACTACCGCCAGCGGCGTTCAAATCCGCTCGATGCGGATTTGTCGTTCACCCGAATCTTTTACCGCTGTAATCTTTTTGGGGCGGCAGGACATTATTATCCTGATCTCCCGTGGCGGTAATTCCGACAAGTTGACCCGTTTGTTACCGACGCTGCAACGTAAGCAGGTGAAGATTATCAGTGTGACGGAGAATGATCAGTCAGCTATCGCGCAGGTTTCTGCTTTAGTGCTAAAAACACATGTGCAGCAAGAAATCGACTCGCTAAATATGTTAGCAACGACATCCATCGTGTTAGTGCTGGCACTGTTTGATGCCATCTGTGTCTGCCTAATGGCACGGCGTGGTTTTAGCAAAGAGGCATTCCGGGGGCAAAACGTCTGGCATGGTGCTCTGGTGTTCAAAACCGGATTCTGGGTGTTGGAAAGAAGCGGTCATGTAGAAAATAGGTTTACCGTGCTGAATAGCACTGACGCGGCGAGCGCTGAAGCTATTACCATCACGTAAGTTTTCGACATCGTAGATAATGGGTTTGCTGCTATCCCCCGGGCGCAAGAAATAACTGTGGAATGAGTGAATGCCACGCTCGCTAGGGAGGGTCTGCTTGGCAGCATAGAGTGCCTGGCCAACAACTTGTCCGCCAAAGACCTGGCGCAACCCTAAATCTTCGCTTTGGCCGCGAAATAAACCCTCTTCAAGTTTTTCTAATTCCAGCAGGTTGAGCAGATTTTGCAATGCCTACCTCATAGGGTAACAACCTTTTTCATCATCGTTTAAGCAGTGTGTTCAACAGAGGCGCAATTTAAATATAACGCCAGATATTGTTCAGTTTACGCAGTCATAGGTAGCATTGAAGCCATCATTATTCTCCCATCAACTGGTTATTATGCCAATTTCGCCCCCTTAACTAAAGAAATCCCTCAAGTATAGAAACCTTTTTGGCGCGACCCTCATTGCTTGCTGTAACAAAAGTGAAACATAAACTTCACATAGGTTCTCTTGCATCACTGTTTGGGAGTTATGGAGATATGCAGACACAACAACTACAACACTTCGCGCAGATAGCTGAGTCTATCACTGATCAGACCCGCCAGCTGCTTAAACAGGAGCGCCAGCGTTATCTCTACGGTGGGCGGGAATTTGTCACTAAAGATGATCTTAGCCCGGTGACGGTGATTGATCAGCAAGTCGAGCAACTGATACGTGAGCAATTAACCCAGGCTTTTCCTGGCCACGGCATCCTGGGTGAAGAGTATGGCGCTGAGGCTCAGAATGAAGAGTGGGTGTGGGTGATTGACCCGATTGATGGCACTAAGCAGTTTATTGCCGGGGTACCCGTCTACGGCACCTTATTGGCGTTATGCCACCATGGTCGCCCAGTGATAGGGATCATCGATATTCCGGCAGTGGAGGAGCGTTGGGTGGGCATTGCCGGGCAACCCAGTACCTTGAATGGCCACCCGATCCGCACCCGCTCTTGTCAACAACTGGCTGATGCTTTGATGTCTACCAGCAATACTGAGCCAGTTCTTGCCGAACATCGTCCAGGCTACAACCACCTGTTGAGTGCCAGCAAATGGCGGATCTACGGTGTTGCTTGCTATGCCTACGGTTGCCTTGCCTCGGGGCGTATCGATCTGAGTGTCGATAGTGGCGGTATGCGTGAAGTCGATTACTGCGCCATGGTACCCATCATCGAAGGGGCTGGCGGCAAAATTACCGACTGGTATGGCGAACCTTTGACCATGTATTCCCAATCGACGGTTGTCGCCGCCGGCGATCCGCAGCTCCATGCACAGGTACTGGATGTGCTCGCTAGCTACCCAGCATCTTTCTAATCCTGGCGTCTGCGCCTTAATGATGGGTGAATATAATGATTAAATGGATAAAGTCAGCACCGGAACAAGCGGCAGCCCTAGACAGTGAGCAGGTCAACCGTACTTATCGCTACTGGCGTATTCATATCATGTTGGGTATGTATGTAGGCTATGCGGTGTACTATTTTACGCGCAAGAGTTTTACTTATGTTATGCCGGATATGTTGGCGGATCTTGGGTTGACCAAAGCGGATGTGGGTTTAATGGGCACCCTGTTTTACTTTATGTACGGTGCCTCGCGCTTTATTTCTGGCGTGATGAGTGATGCCTCTAACCCACGTTACTTTATGGGCATTGGCCTGATCCTGACCGGTGTGATCAACATTCTGTTTGGTTTCAGCTCCTCGCTGTTGGCATTAACGTTGTTCTGGCTGTGTAACGCCTTTTTCCAGGGCTGGGGCTGGGCACCTTGTTCCAAACTACTGACAACCTGGTACTCACGTAATGAGCGGGGCTTCTGGTGGGCTATCTGTAATACTTCCCATAATGTGGGGGGAGCGATTATTCCACTACTGGCAGGGGTGCTGGCGGTTAATTATGGTTGGCGTTACGGCATGATAGTGCCAGGGGTGATCGCCATTCTGGTGGGGTTTTTTATCTGCTTTCGTTTGCGTGATCGCCCTGCTTCAATGGGATTACCCACCGTAGGCCACTGGCGTGCGGATGCATTGGAGCTAGAGCAGGAACATAAAAGTGAGCGATTACCGATCTGGGAAATCTTAAAACGTTATATCTTTACCAATAAATATATCTGGTTATTGGCCATCTCTTATGTCTTTGTTTATGTGGTACGCATCGGTATCAATGACTGGGGTAATCTCTATCTGGTAGAGACCCATAACTATCAGTTAGTGAAAGCAAACTCTGCTTTGACCATGCTGGAGATTGGTGGTTTTCTCGGTACCCTCGTTGCCGGTTGGGGATCGGATAAGTTATTTGCAGGTAATCGCGTACCGATGAATATCATTTTTATGATTGGCATCTTCGTCAGTGTTGCCTTGTTGTGGTTGTTGAGTGTCGACAGCTATTTCCTCAATGCCGCCTGTTTCTTCTTTATCGGCTTTTTTATCTTTGGGCCACAGATGTTGATTGGCATGGCAGCCGCAGAGGCAGCGCATAAAGATTCTGCTGGTGCCGCCACTGGATTCGTTGGCGTCTTTGGCTATCTGGGGGCGGGGCTTTCTGGCTGGCCGTTGGCGAAAGTGATGGAAACCTGGAGCTGGGACGGCTTCTTTACTGTGCTATCAGCCACAACCTTGCTGTCTGCGCTACTGTTGCTGCCCTTGGTGGTTAAGCCCAAAGCGTATACCAAGCGTTCCCCGGCAAGTTCATTGAACAGCTGAGCAGTAAACCCTCTTGTGTATTGGCAGGAGGGGGTTATGTTTGCCGCATGAAGCTGGCAAAAATCCGTTGGGTTATGAAGGAAAGCAGAGCCAAGCATTGGCGATGAATTTTTTCTTAATATGGTGTAAAAATGTTTTATAGCATGGGGTTGTGCCATCAGCCCCTTGCGATTGTCATCACTGTGACTTCGTATCACTTGTTATTAGAGTGCGGGGTATTCCGATCGTAATAAATTTCATGCATCTCTTTCCAAAGCATGTTGGTGATTTTTTGTTGTTCCTCTGCACTCAGCTCATCGGGTTGTGCGTTGAACAGATAGTGTTTCAGATCAAAATTTTTCAACAACATTTTGGTGTGAAACATGTTCTGCTGATACACATTCACATCCGTCATATGATAGAGCTCTTTAATATCCTCAGACATAAAGTTTTGGATAGAATTAATCTCATGATCGATATAATGCTTTACCCCGTTTACATCGCAGGTAAAACCACGAACAAGATAATCGATGGTGACAATATCGGAATCTAACTGGTGGATCAGATAGTTCAAGGCCTTAAGGGGGGAAATAACGCCACAGGTAGAAACCTCAATATCGGCGCGAAATGTACACCCCCCCTTCTGGATGGCTTTCCGGATAAGTGTGTATGCAAATATGGCTCTTATCTAAATGAGCGACCAGGGCATTGGGGAGTGGTCCCGGGTGCTCCGAGGTATCCATATCTTTGGGATCTACGGGTTCTTCACTGACCAGAATAGTTACACTGGCACCTTGTGGATCAAAAAGAGTTTCACCAGGCCCGATAGGGTCGGTGCAGTCAGAAATAATGACATCAAATTTCTCATTGGTTTGATTGACAAAATTGACTCCGTCATCGATAACCAGTTTGAAACGTGGGTCATCATAAGATCCCGCATGGTGATTAGGTAAGTACTGGCGGCAAAACTCTACTACCCTTACTGGCGGTACATCCCGGCGGGAATGTGGGCATAGAATTACGCAAGCAGTCATAAGCGGCATAGGGCAACCAAAAAATGCATTAAGGTGTAATGCCGACCATTTAAGGTTCAGTTGCACGCTCCTTGCACGGTGAGAAGATCCGGAACAGATTTCGTTTCCGGGTTTTTTATGCATAGTGCCTTCCCAAGCATTTGACCTTATTTCTCAATTCAACCTGGCAGAAAATTCTTTGCCTGCTAAAACAATGACGCTCACGGTGCTAAGGTGATTAGTTGGTGCTTCATAAGGGGGCTGAAGCAGTGGGTGGTGATTTTGCCACCCTGCGCGCTTATCCGTACAATACAGCCCCTGATGAGTTAAACCTAAAATTGCAAGGATGTCGGTATGGAACTATCGTCACAGCACCAAGGGGTTATACCTTCAAGGGCCGCAGAGCATCTGTGTCGAACCCTCCCGGTATTAATGAACGCCTCATCAGAAAGCAGCAGGCTGTCGCCAACTGCGTACCAGCAAATCCTCATCTATTGTGGCGTGCGGCCGGATATTATAGGTTGGCGCCGCTTTCTTAGCGTGTTTCTCGCCTTGCTTGGGCTTTTGGCTCTGGTGGCTGGGGCGATATTTTTCATCGCCTGGAATTGGGTCGCCATGCCGAAAATGGCAAAATTTGCCCTGATTGAATTACTGATTTTAGCGCTGGCGGTGGTGGTCTGGTGGCGCTGGTATGATGCCTTATCTCAGATGGCATTACTCGCCGTGGGGCTGAGTTTTGGCGGGTTATTTGCGCTGTATGGGCAAGTCTATCAAACCGGCGCCGACAGCTGGGAGTTGTTCCGCGCTTGGGCTTTTGTGCTGTTGCCACTGGCACTGATTGGCCGGCAAAATGGCTTGTGGCTCTGTACTTGGGCCATCGCTAATCTGGCATTTCAACTTTACCACTCCAGCCAGACAACGCCCCTTTTTGACTATTGGATGGCCGATTTCACCCTGCCTGGCTACCTCGCTGTGCAGGGGTTATGCCTGATGGTGCGTGAAGCATTGGCTGAATATGCCAGTAAGAAAGAGCCGACTAGCTGGTTGGCCAGTCGCTGGCTGCCCCGGGTGATAATGGGCTACCTGCTGCTAAACATAACCCCGCTGATTAATCAGGCACTTTGGAACTGGCAAGGCTCCTACACCGCTATAATGGTGCTCATTCTGTGGGGAGCCACGCTACTGGCTGGCTATTTCTATTACCGATATCGTCGTCCAGATCTCTGCATGCTGACATTGGGTGTTATTAGCTTGATGGTCGTTGGCTGCGTATTGCTGACGCAAATGTTCGACAGTAGATGGGATATCGGCACGCTGTTTGCGATAGGTCTCCTGATGGCGCTATGGCTGGTTGCAGGGGGCGCACTATTATTGCATTGGCGGCGTGAGTTGTATCACCGCCACGAAGTGGATGTCGCACAAAACGAAGTCGCCAGCTTGTTGCAGGAACTCCGCCAGCAGCAATTGTTAAATGATGATCAGCTTGCCGAGGTGGGGCAAATCGATCATTCGCATCATTTGCCGTGGTATTTACGTGCTGCGTTGGCAGTCGGTGGCTGGTTTGCTGCGATAATCATTCTTTTTCTGTTGGCATTACTACTGTTTGTCACCGACATGCTTGATTCGTTAAGTGGCGGCGGGCTGATTATCTGTTCATTAATTATCGCCATCCCGGCGGTGGCGCTGTTACGGGCTCCGGATATTGGCAAGCACCAGATCGGCCTGGCATGGGCTATTGCCGCAACCTTTGGATTATGCTTCGGTGTTTCTTTACTACTGGATGATTTAGGTTGGAACAGCAACCTTATGATTAGTTTGCTGGGGTGTCTGCCAATACTGGCCGTAATGGCATGGGTCATGCCGGATGCAATGTATCGTTTTATGGCCGTTGCCGCTTTCATCGTCACGTTGATCTTGCCTTTGAGTGTCCTGGCCAGTACGCATTTACCGCAAGAGATCGCCATTGGGATTATTGCTTTGTTGATCGCCGGGGTGGTGGCAATCTGGCTGTGGGTGATCGCGCGGCAAAATATCTGGCAAGCAGCCCACAATCAGCAAACGGCAGCAATTGCGCCACTGTTGTATGGTATTCCTGCCGGCATGATGTTGTTGTGCTTTAGCAGCATTAACTACTCTCTTGTTGATGATCTTTTCTGGCATTCATTCTTTCATGCCTCTTTGCCGCTGATGGTAGGTATCGGTATCGCTGCTGGTTTAATCAGCGCGGCATTGCTTCAGGTCTTCAGATTCCCATCATCAGCCTCGGTAGTTTATCTCTCTGCCGCACTGTTTTGTGGTGCTATCGCCATTTTTTCCCCAGGGATTGGCTTCGGGCTGGCATTATTGTTGGCAGCACGCTACCAGGGCAGTAAAGGATTGTTGGTGGTTACCGGGTGTTTCTTTATGCTTTATCTTATCGGCTGGTATTACTTTCTCGGTGTCACATTGCTGCAAAAATCACTGTTGCTGTTAGTCAGTGGTCTGCTTTTACTGGGGCTGGCCTTGGCCGCGAAAAAGTTACTACAGGTTAAAACCGGAGAGAGTCATGCAAACTAAAAGCGTGATGAAGTGGCTAATGGCCGGCATAGTCCTGCTGGTGCTGATTATCGTCAACCTGTCTATTTATCAAAAAGAACGGTTACTGAAACATGGCACGGTGGTGATATTAGAGTTGGCCCCGGTAGATCCACGTTCGCTGATGCAGGGCGATTATATGGCACTGAATTATGCGTTAAGCCGCCAGCTTCTGCATGATGGGGTGCAGCAGAGCCTAGATTGTCAAAATGACGCCACCCTCTGCACTGAACCGGTAAACCGTGAGAAAATTGTGGTTGAGCTTGATGCTCAACATCGGGCGGTTAACGCCAGTTTCTACCGGGGTCAACCGCTGAAAGCCCAAGAGGTGCTGATGAAATATCACCTGTCTAATGGTTGGTTGAATATTGGCACGCCAAGTTACTTTTTTCAGGAAGGGGATGGCGAACGTTTTGCCGATGCCCGTTATGGCGAATTTCGCGTAGGCCAGGATGGCACCGCAATATTAACCTATTTGCTCGATGCTCAGGGAAAGCGCATTCTTCCTTGATTAGCCGTGTTTACCGTTTAGTTGAGCTTTAATTTTACGCTTTAAGCACAGGTACAGTGTTCACTACCATGCATATAGTGCCTTGATGAATGCTGCGGTTCGTCAGGTCATGATACACCAGGGGTTTGGCTATCGCTTATCGTACTCTAGCCGGGTGGGCAAATAGCGCGTAAGGTTAGAAATATAACAGAACCGACTAGCGCTGATAGGTGCAGTATTCTATATTCATTTAACTTTATGATATATGCGGTAGTTCTCTGCTAAACCTGTGCTAAAATCTTTATAGCTGACAGCGTGTTATGCAGTCATGCCACTCGATAAAGCAAAATTCGCCCAGAGGAGTCAGATTCTGGTCTGAAAGCGGTAGGGCCCCACCTTGTTAAGGGGGGATATCAATCCTGTATAAGAATTAAATTGTGTGGAGATAGGTATGGAGACGAAATTTAACGATTTAAAGGCGAAGCATTTACAATTGGTTACTGCTCAGCTGCAGCTTCGGAATAACTTGCAGGAGAAAGCATCTGTACTTGTACAGGAGTATTTTAAGTCGTTGTCTTTGCCAGCAGATCGTTGGTTTATCGCGCAAAATGAACCACGGGCTTATGTGGAAATTGGTGTCTTGAATGCGAAGGGGGAGTTTGAGTCTGCCTATCTACCAAGATTACAATTAGACAATAATTATCGACTGAATTTTCTCATCGTCACTACGTTAGATGATACCCCAATAACCGGTGGCTATCGCCATGGTGTCAGTATTTCACTTTATTATGAAGGTCCTAAGCTGTATGCGGTGGTGGGCGTTGGTGATGATGCTTCTACTTGCGAAGTAGCGTCAGTACCAGAAGACTTTGCAGAAGTTTGTGAAGCGATTAAATCGCTGATTATCTCCGGTATTGAGAAATCGATGCCAAAAGCTGTTTTAGAGTAAATAGACCTCAGTTCATTCAGGTTGCAGATCGTTGGCGAAGTGTACTGAGCTAACTTTTCTGCAGCTTGAATGGCGTTAATATTTAGTTTTTGTTTTTCATATTTTGCCTCAAGTAACTCACTGTACGCTGCTAACTCACTCCGGCAGCACCGCTACCAGGAATGAGCTCAGTTTCACAAACGCATGTTGCTGAAGATTCCAGTGAGGTTATTCAGGAGCGCCAGAACGTGCGTGAGCACAAAATAAGAATAGGATAAATTTCCAAACGGCCAAAGAGCATAGTTGCACACATCAACCATTTTGCTGGTGAACTTAAGACCCCAAAGCCAGCGGCCGTTTCACCGATTCCCAATCCCATATTGTTAATACAAGCCGCGACGGTGCCAAAAGAGGTCATCAAGTCGTAGCCCATCGAGTTTAACGCCCATATAAAGAAACAACTGAAAAAGATATAGAGAAAGAAAAAACTCCATACTGAACGTAATACGCGATCGGGTATCGGGGAACTGCCCACTTTGATGATATGAACTGCATTGGGATGTAATAACTGATGGAGTTCACGCCGACTTTGTTTGTACATGATCAAGAAGCGCAGAGCCTTGATTCCGCCACAAGTCGAACCGACGCAACCACCAAAGAAACTGGCTGCCAGTAGTAAAATCACTGTGTTGGAGGGGAGGGTGGCATAATCCCCGGTTGCCAAGCCATTGTCGGTCATCATTGAGGCGGTAAGAAGAAAACCATGGACGACGGCTTCTAGTGATGGGTACCTGTCTGAATTCACTAACTGAGTGCAGACAATCACGGCAATCGTCGTAAAGATAAATAAAAAGAAACGTAATTCAGTGTTTTTAAATAATGGCATCAAGCTGCGGCGTTGGGCGGCCACAAAGTAAAGCGTAAAGTTGACTGCTGAAAGTAGGGAGAAGACGCCCGCCACTATCTCTACTGGCGCACTGCTAAAATAGCCCAAGCTCTCGTTGCGGGTGGAAAACCCCCCCAGTGAAATCGTAGAAAGGGCATGGCACAAAGCGTCAAACCATGGCATACCTGCAATACGGAATGACAAGGCACAAAGCAAGGCAAGCAGCATATAGGTTGACCACAGGGTTTTAGCCGTATCGGTCAGCCTTGGCGTGAGCCGTTCTTCTTTAAATGGGCCGGGCATTTCAGATTGGTATAGCTTACTGCCCCCTATCCCCAGCAGCGGTAATATTGCCACAGCTAAGACGATAACCCCCAAACCACCGATAAAATTGAGTTGAGCACGGTAATAAAGAATAGATTTCGGGACCTTATTCAGGTCACTGAGAACTGAGGCACCGGTGGTGGTGATACCAGAGACACCCTCAAACATCGCATCAGTAAGGCTGATATTTAGTGTGTTATCTATCCACAATGGCAGCGCACTTATCAGAGAGAAGAATACCCAGAACAGTACAATGATTAAAAAACCATCTTGGGTATGCAATTGAACTTTTTTCTGGCGCGTTATCTGCCAGCATAGCCCGCCGACCAAACTGGAGATGATCAACGTATAAAAAAATGAAAACAGGCTCTTCTCTTTATAAATGAGAGCAATGAGCATCGGCGGGATCATGGAAAGGCTATAGAGCAAAACTAAAAAACTGCATAAGTTAATAACGATTAATGTTTGCTTTTTATTGACCATAGTTTTATGCGTATTACGTCAGTGGCAGTTGAACACCATTTATGAGCCTTGCGCTGAAGGATAATGCAACTGATGTGAAAAGTATAAAGATTTAGAGGTTCAGAGCGAAACATCCACCATTCGCTCATTGTTATCAGTGGCGGTTGTTAATCTGGCGGGGTGATGTTGCGGGCAGATGTTGCTGGCAATGTCGGCAGCCAAGCTGCAGGGAATAGGCTTTAACGAAACCCCCTGCAGTTGGCGGTATAACCCATATATCGTCATAGTCAGGTCATGGTGAGCAAGCCGTTGCTAGTCAGTGGTAATTTTCACCCCAACTCTGCTGATTTGGTTGGCGTCCATCTCTGCGATGGTCCAGGTTAAACCCGACCATTCCACCTGATCACCGATGACCGCTTCCCCGCCGATCTGTTGGGCAATAAACTGCCCAAGTGTTTGCTGTTCGTCGATCTCCGCTGGAAAACTAAGGCCGTAGATCTGCGATATATTACTCAGCAGGGCATCAGATTGTAGAACAAAGTCACCAAAGAAACGGTCATCAAGGGTGACACTCGGCGCCTGACTGAATAGTTTACCCAGTGCAGGTAAATTGTGTTCGTGGCCAATGACACACAACACATCACCTTGCTGCAAGCGGGTACTGCCGGTTGGATGCAGCCATTCATTATCACGAAATAATACCGCGATATGCGTCCCCTGGGGCATTTTCAGTTCACGTACTGCCGCCCCAATGCACCAGTTTTCGGCGGTTAAGTGGTAAATAAATTGTTCCCATTGGTTTTCGAGATCAATATCCAGCCCGACGCGGGAAGAAGGCGCCAATGTAGGGGGAATAACCACTTTAGCTTTTTTAGCGGCTAAGGAGAGTGTAGAGCCTTGCAACAGTAGCGAAACCAATACCACAAAGAAAGCGACGTTAAAGAATAGGCTGGCGTTGGGCAGGCCAGCCATCATAGGGAAGACCGCCAGGATCACGGGAACGGCGCCACGCAGCCCTACCCAAGAGATAAACAGGCGCTCACGCAGGTTAAAGTTGCGAAACGGCAGTAAACCGGTAAACACCGAAATGGGGCGGGCAAACAGGATCATCCACAACGAGAGAAGCAGCGCCGGGAGGGCAATGGGCAGCAGCTCCCGTGGATTAAGGAGTAACCCCAAGACCAGGAACATACCAATCTGGCTTAGCCAGGCCAAGCCATCGAATGTTTGCATAATGCCGTGATAGTTGCGAATCGGTCGGTTGCCGAGCATTAAGCCACACAAATAGACAGCCAGAATACCACTACCATTGAGTGCGGTGGTCAACGCAAAGATCAAGATGCCGCCACTCACCGCCAGCAGGGGATATAGCCCTTCAGCGAGTTTGATGTGATTGATTAACGTCAGCAATAACCAGCCACCACCGAGCCCGAATATCACCCCCAGAGCGAACTGCTGCAATAATTGAACCAGGAATAGCCAGCTAAACGAGGTTTCTCCGGCAGAAATCATGGCGATGAGTGCGATGGTGAGAAACACTGCCATAGGATCGTTGCTGCCAGACTCAATTTCCAATGTTGCATTGACGCGTTCGTTCAGTCCTTTGCCATCTAACATGGAAAATACGGCGGCGGCATCGGTAGAGCCAATAATGGTGCCAATCAATAACCCTTGGATCAGGTCGATATTAAACAACCAGGCTGCAGCCAGACCTGTGAGCCCGGCTGTGATCAGAACCCCCACTGTCGCTAATGACAAGGCGGGCCACAGTGCCACACGGAATGAACTGACACGAGTGCGCATACCGCCATTAAGCATTATGACGGCTAATGCCAGGTTACTGACCAGGTAGGCAATAGGATAATTGTCAAAAATGATGCCACCAGGGCCATCAACGCCAGCTAGCATGCCAATTGCCAAAAAGATTACCAGGATCGGGATGCCTAAACGAGATGAGAAAGAGCTAAGAAGAATGCTTGCGCCCACCAACACTGCACCGATGATGAACAAACTGTTGATTGTACTCGCATCCAAGATAATATTCTCCTGCAAAAAGGACTAAGAGAGGGGGCTAATAGAGCAGCATAATAGCCTGTTTTACCAGTAAAGTGCCAAGGATGATTGTAAAAATTAGGTGTATTTATTGCCTATTTACCTATTATTTTATTTGAAAAGCATAAAATGAGCATGTTTATTATTTTTATCAATAATTATCAATTGGATATATTTACATGAGTGTATGGATTCAAGCGGCATTGAGAGGCGATAAACGAACTTGAATCGAGACCAATATCGGTGGAATTGAGTTACGCGACTCATCAATGAGCCGCGTAACGGCAAGCGCTAGCTTGAATAGGTCTGACTATCAGCAATCAAGCATCAGTGGTTGAATTAGGGTCACTATTACTTTGTGTATTCGCTAGCATCCGGCGAATTGGTACGATGAGCAGCATAAGAACCGCAGCACAAATAACCAGAGCAATGGAGCAACGAGCAAACAGGGTAGGCAACAGGTCTAATTGGTCGGCTTTCACATGGCCACCAATCAGGCCAGCGGCTAGGTTGCCAAGTGCACTGGCACAAAACCACAGGCCCATCATTTGGCCACGCATTCTTTCTGGTGCCAGTAATGTCATGGTTGCTAACCCAATCGGGCTTAAACAGAGCTCGCCTAACGTCAGTAATAGAATACTGCTTACCAGCCACAGTGGGGATACACCAGCGCCTTCATGACTGAGTACTTGTTGTGCCGCCAGCATCATCACCCCAAAGCCTGCCGCAGCAAATAAAATGCCGATAACAAACTTGGTAATGCTGCTAGGGCGAATCATGTTGCGTGCCAATGCTGGCCATAGCCAACTGAACACCGGGGCCAGCAAAATAATAAACAGTGCATTAATAGACTGGAACCAGACCGCTGGAATTTCGAAATCACCGATCATTCGCTGGGTATAATCTTGGGCGAATAGATTGAATGAAGTTGGCTTCTGTTCAAAAGCAGACCAGAAAAAAGCCGCAGAGAGCAGCAGGATAAAACAGACCAGCAGCCGCGCCCGCTCGCTACGGTTCATATTGGCAAAGAAAAAAAGATAGATAAAATATAATGTTACCGAGGAAGCAATCACATAAACCAAGGTGCTGGCAATGGTCACCGGGTTAATGGTGATGATGCCTTGTGCCAGTAGTGTGGCGACCAATGCGATAGCGGCGGCGAATACCACAATCCAGCGGCCGACACCGCGTTTTTTTGTTACTGGCTGATTCCAGGTTGAGTCCAGACCACCTTCACTGTCATAACGCTTCATAGCAGGTACGGCAAATAGGCGGAAGATAACCAACGCAACCAACATGCCAATACCGCCAATACCAAAGCCCCAGTGCCAACCGTGTGAGCGAAGTAACCAGCCTGTCATCAACGGGGCAATAAAAGAGCCGATATTAATACCCATATAAAAGAGAGAAAAACCACCGTCACGGCGGGCATCCCCTTGTTTGTAGAGGGTACCGACCATCACCGAAATACAGGTTTTGAACAAGCCGGAACCGAGCACGATAAACATCAAGCCGATGAAGAACAGGTCATTACCCATAATGGCTGACAAGGCAATGGAGAGATGCCCCAGTGCGATTAGAATCGAACCATACCAGACCGCTTTTTGCTGGCCGAGCCAGTTATCGGCCAACCAACCGCCCGGTAATGCGGCCAGATACATGCTGCCAGCGAAGATACCGACAATTGCCGAAGCATTTTCTCGTGCTAACCCCATCCCACCGTCATAAACGGTGGCGGCCATAAACAGGATCAGTAGTGGGCGAATGCCATAAAAAGAGAATCGTTCCCACATCTCGGTGAAAAAAAGCGAACGGAGTGGATAGGGGTGGCCGAAAAAGGTTCGGCTTTGTTGTTGATTAACAGAGGATTGCATAACGTTATTCCAGGGTAATGTATTGCACAAGGGAAGCGAATATTGTTGTAAATCTGTTGGTGCTCAAGTTATAGCATAGGCGACGGTATGGCGAATTTCACCTCGCCATTGGCCGGATGTTCGATATAGGTGATTATTTGTTGATACTTCACGTAGGGAAGTTACTACTACAGACGGTGCTACTACAGGCTATGTCACTACAGACTATACCTCTACAGACTATACCTCTACAGACAAGACAAGGCCTCAAACCCAGCAGATGTGGTAGTGATAGCCACATGAGTCACTTCATAATGGGCTACCGCATTAAATGGATCTTCTGCCAGTATTTTATCCAACTGTGCTCGCTCAATCTCTTTAACCAGGATCACACCACCGGTACGGGGATTTTTACGACCCGAAGCCATAAAGATCCCTTGCGCAAAATAGCGTTTTAACCAAGCGACATGCTGTTCAAGGTACCCGTCAACTTCTTCAATTGGGCGGTGGTAGGTCAGGCTGATGATGTACATGGTGTTTCCTTTTGTCAGGTTGTTAGTTGTAAAGAGAAGGCTCACCCGCTGGGCGGGTCTTAAAACGGCGATGTAACCACATATATTGGTCTGGTGCCAACAGGATCTCTTTTTCAACCACCTTGTTCATAAAGGCGGCAGCATCAAGTTCGTTATCCAGCGGAAAGTTTTCTACCGCAGGTTGAATGATAAGTTCATAACCTTGGCCGTGGGGTAGACGCCGTGGAGTAAAGGGAATAATTGCCGGTTTACCCATACGTGCCAGCATGTAGCTACCGGAGGTGGTCGCGGCATTGTCTACAGCAAACAGGGGAACAAAGACACTGCTGCGTGGGCCGTAGTCATGATCGGGGGCGTACCAGATAATCTCGCCTTGTTTCAGGGCGCGGATCATCCCTTTAATATCTTTACGATCCAGCATGGATTTATTGGAGCGCATACGTCCCCAGGTTTGTAGCCAATCTATCAGTTTGTTGTCATGGGGGCGATAGACACCTATTCCTGGATTATAAATACCAAAGGTACGTGCGCCCAATTCCAACGTCAGAAAATGCAGGCCGATCAGCAGAACACCTTGCTGGTTATCCCGCGCTTTTTGTATCTGTTCCAGGCCCGTGACAGTAAACCAGCGCTCGATACGCCAATTGGGCCAGAACCAGGCCATACCGGTTTCAAGTAATCCCATTCCGACGGATTCAAAGTTTTTCCTGACTAATGCGTCACGCTCAACGCTTGTCATCTGCGGAAAACAGAGCTCAAGGTTACGCTGTGTGATTGCTACTCGGCGCTTGAGAAAATGCATGGAGAAGCGACCTAGCCCCGTCCCCAATTGATAGAGGAGCGGGTAGGGAAGCATAACCAGCAGGTAAAGCAAACCAATGCCAAACCAAGTGAGCCAATAGCGCAGATGGAGTAACGAACGATTGAAGGTAGGAACTTGCGTCATAGTTTCTCAGCTTAGAAGCAATCAGTTAACACTTATTGCAGAGAAATCGTATACACCTGGCCATTTTCTAATACGGGGGCACTCATTGCCCCAGGTTTACTTGATCCACCTTTGAGCTTGGCCCTGGTCACCAGTTTATTGTGTTCGGTTGCTTTTTGGGCAACGTCATCAATCAGGCTATAGACCGGTTACTTTGCTAAAGGAACAACAAAATCCATCACGTAGAAAGGATTCGGTGTATATGATGATTCGTCTGCTATTTATCCTCTATATTGTGACATTTTTTCTCTGTAACGGGAAAAACAACAGCATTACTCAGCCTGTTTGTTGGAAAAAAAAGGATTAAGTAATGTTTTATTAAGATAGGCAATATAAATTGTCGAGAGCGCCATGAACTGGCGATTGGCTATGGTGTTTAATGCTGCGTGGCTGTCGTAAGGGTAGCAACCGGTCATCCTTCTTACAGGTGGGCACTGAGGAGCTGAGAACTCAATGCCCAATTCACAGTCGCTACTCTTTAAATAATCCTTTCACCGCTTGTGGCTCTGAGCGCCAGTATTGGGGCGGTGCTTTTACATTGGCCCCTAATTTTGCTGCGGCATGCCATGGCCAACGCGGGTTATAAAGAATACCACGGCCTAGTGCCACCATATCCGCCTGCCCGGTGGCGACAATCGCTTCCGCCTGTTCAGCTTCGGTGATCAGCCCAACAGCGATGGTGGGCATACCAACTTTCTGCTTGATAGTTTCAGCAAAGGGGACCTGATAGTTCGGCCCGATAGGGATCTGTTGCTGAGGGGAAAGTCCACCGCTGGAAATATGGATATAGTCACATCCCAGTTGTTTTAATGCGGCTGTTAATTCAACAGACTGCGGCTCATCCCAGCCGCCATCAACCCAGTCACTGGCTGAAATTCTTACACCAAGCACTTTATGTGCTGGGAGTACCTGGCGTACTTCGCTGAATATTTCCAGTAGTAGACGCATCCGGTTTGCTAAACCACCGCCGTATTGGTCTGTACGCTGGTTGCTCAGTGGTGACAGGAATTGATGGAGCAAGTAACCGTGCGCGGCATGTACTTCGATGAGGTCAAAACCAATACCATCAGCACGTTGTGCGGCGGCGACAAATTGCGCCTTTAATTGCTGGATTTGTTCCAGGCTCATGGCTTGCGGAATTTGATCCTGGCTATTAAAGGGCAGGGCGGAAGCAGAAAGCGTTTGCCAACCTCCTTCAGTTGCCGAAATTTGTCCCCCACCTTGCCAAGGGACAGCACATGAGGCTTTACGACCAGCATGGCCTAATTGAATACCCAGTGGCATGCGGCTGTATTTTTTTACCGCTGTTACCACATCCGCCAGTGCCTGCGTGGTTGTTTCATCCCATAGGCCGAGATCTCTGTCGGAAATGCGCCCTTCTGGCGCAACTGCCGTGGCTTCAACAATCAGCAAACCCGCACCAGAGTGGGACAGATTTCCCAGGTGAATAGTGTGCCATGGAGTGGCTTTGCCATTATCGGCAGAATATTGGCACATAGGGGCGATAATGATGCGGTTAGGTAGCGGTAAGGCGCCTAGGGTAATGGGGGTAAAAAGTTGGCTCATAATGTCCTTGTGATTGGTCAAAACCGTGATTTTGGTTAACAGGCGGTATGCTCTAATTACACCTGAGTGGGCGGGGGGTCAATGAATATTGCTGGTACTTGCTGCGGTGCAAGTTGCAAGAAGGGCACTGATGCCAGTCATCGGTTTTACTTAATGCCGATGCTTGCTGGTGTTGTCCTACTTGCAACTTGATTAAACGTGACTAGATACGCTTTTTTGAGCCGTTGCCTGATTACTGTTTCTCGCGCACACCTTCAACGGAGATGATCAGTTCAACTTCCTGCGAGGCTGGGCCGAGGTCAGTGGTGATGGCAAAATCTTTCAGTTTGATTTTCCCTGCTGCTTCAAAGCCAGCACGGTAGCCGCCCCATGGATCGTTACCTTGACCCGTCAATTTGGCATTGAGGGTGACTGGCTTGGTGACGCCATTCAGTGTCAGGTTGCCGGTGATGATATAGTCTTCACCTTGTTTCTTCACCTCAGTGGACTCAAAAGTGGCTTTCTGGTGTTTCTCTGTGTTAAGGAATTCACCACTACGTAGGTGTTTGTCTCGCTCTGCGTGGTTAGTATCTACACTGGCGGTATTGATGGTGACATTAACTTTATCTTGAGCGGGATCTTTTTCATCAAAAGTGAAGCTACCATCAAAGTCTTTGAAGGATCCGTAGAGCCAGCTATAGCCTAAGTGTTGAATACGGAATTCAATAAATGCGTGTTGACCCTGCTTATCTATTTTGTAGTTGGCTGCCAAGGCCGAGCCTGTGTTTAATAACAGGGCTGCAGTGACAAGGCCCAATAATTTTTTCTTTAACAACATAACAATCTCCAAATAGCCAAGAGGTTAATCGGCGCTGTGACCCAGCATCCGTTTTAAAGTGACATCACGATCGATAAAGTGATGTTTAATTGCTGCCAAAGCGTGTAGTACCGAAAGTACGACAACGGCCCAGGCAAGATAAAGATGGACTGTTCCTGCAGTATCTGCTTGCTGCGGTAAATTGGTCAGCAGTGCCGGTAGATTAAACCAGCCAAAAACACTAATCGGCTGGCCATCACTGGTGGAAATAAGGTAGCCGCTGATCAAAATAGCAAACAGAATAATGTATAGCGCAATATGAGTTAGGGTGGCACTGATGCGGGTAAAACGGCTATAGCTATCAAGTGGTTTCGGTGGTGGTGAAATCCAACGCCAAATTACTCGAATGGCCAGAACAATAAACAGTATAACACCGATACTTTTGTGGATTTCTGGTGCTTGGTGGTACCAGTTATCGTAATAACCGAGTGTTACCATCCAGAGGCCTAAAGCAAACATGCCATACAGGCTAAGGGCTACCGACCAATGAAGCAGAATAGAAATGAACCCAAAGCGATGGGCAGTATTTCTCCAAAGCATAATAATTCCTTTTGGTGTCAACAGTTGCTGGCTAATAGTTATATATGAATGAAAGGTAATGCAATAATTAAATGTGTTTTATTGACTTTTAAATTTTCTTATTCAGTTTATTTGCCCAAGTCATGGTTAAGTTGGTCAAATAAATGTGGTAATGGGTTGTTTTTAGGCGGAGCCTATAAGGGGGTTGTTTTTTGAGATCGGCTCGATCTTTGTCTGAATTATTCATTTTATAAATTTTCCACCGGTTTATTATAAGCGGGATGATACAGGACGGCCGAATGTGTTTTATTGTCATATTTTGTTTTTTTAAGTAAATGTTACTGTGCACGCTAATTAATAAGTGGTTAATTAAATCGGTGTTGAACGAGAACCAAAGGAAACAGGGTGGTAAGGTTAATATCTCTGTAGTCACTCAAGGAATTAGATTTTTTATTAGGTTAAAAATTAACAGCTGTCCATTTTATTCATTCTATAACCTAAATAATTCGAGTTGCTTGTAGGTAGCAACTGAGCGACAAATCGGTCAGGACTGATTTGTACAACGCTTGCGTTGGCCCCATTAGCGGCGAGTCGCATGGATGAGACGAGTAACCGCAGCCAGTACCTAAGCAGCTTGAAGTATGGCGAGTATAGATAATTTGCCTCAAGTTACCACTTAACGTCACTCGAGTGACTTTGTCAGGGCGAGTAATGCAGTCAATCCCTCACAATGTGAATGTGATGTGTATAATAGACGAGCTCTTGAATCTGCAGGCCTTTGACGCAAGGAAATCAAATGAATAACGTTGAGTTTAATGATCGTAAACTTCGTTTGCTGATAATGCTGGCGATGTTGGTGGTGATCCTTGCTGGAATAAAGGCGGCTGCAGATATCGTCGTACCGTTCTTGCTAGCGGTATTCCTGGCGATTGTGCTGAATCCGTTAGTCGCTTTGTTGGAACGCTGGCGGGTACCCAGAGGATTAGGGGTGATGCTGATAGTGATGGCGATAGTGGTGATATTGTTTACATTCATCAGTATGCTTGCCTCATCACTGAATGAGTTTGCACGGACATTGCCACAATACCGCGGGATAATGCTGGAAAAGTTGCATGATCTGCAATATTACGCTGAACGTTTCAATATCGACCTGACTTTTTCGGCTGATGCGATAATTAAGTTGGTTGATCCTGGCACCACGATGAATCTGGTGACCCGGTTGTTAAGCCAACTTTCCGGGGTGATGACCAGTGTTTTCCTGCTAATGATGACCGTGGTTTTTATGCTGTTTGAAGTCAAGGTGTTGCCCTTCAAACTCCAGCAGGCATTGGATAAACCTAAAGAAGGAATGGTTACCATCAAACGTGCCCTGAAAGGGGTTACACATTACTTGGTGATCAAAACTATGTTCAGCTTGGTGACAGGGCTGATTGTCTGGGGCTTTCTGAGTTGGATTGGGGTACGCTTTGCCTTTATCTGGGGCATGATGGCCGTTATGTTCAACTACATTCCTAATATTGGTTCTGTCATTGCGGCTATCCCACCGCTGATTCAGGCGCTGTTATTTAATGGATTTGCTGATGCACTGGCGGTAGCTGGGGGATATATCCTGATTAACCTGATTATCGGTAATATTGTGGAGCCGCGTATTATGGGACGTGGGCTCGGGCTTTCTACATTGGTGGTGTTTCTTTCGCTGATTTTTTGGGGCTGGTTGATGGGGCCAGTGGGTATGTTGCTATCGGTGCCACTGACTATGATTGCCCGCATCTCGTTGGAAACGATGGACGGGGGCTATAAAGTAGCGGTGATCCTGGGGGATGGGCAGGTAAAAAAAGAAACAGCGGCAGAATAAGTTGCCGTGATTACACGGCTAACAATTCCATCGCAGGCTGGGTTAACGTGGCGGTTGATGGATAAAAATAACGTAACACATTATACAGTGAGTAAAATTCTAACCGGTTACGAACATTGACCTTTTCGGTGATATGACGTTTATGTACATATACAGTATGGGTGCTGATATCCAGCTTTTTGGCAATGCGATAGTTGGGTATTTCAGACATCCAATATCTCATTACCGCGAGTTCTTGTGGGCTGAAGAGTGAATAGTACCCATTGTTCATTAAGCTAACCGGTCTATCACGCAATAAACTCAATACGTCAAGCATCGCCGCCTTATTGAACATAAAGGTGTTATCGGCAATTCGCATTGGCATATCGCTGTAGGGATAAGGTGCATCAAGGTAGATATACAGTGTTGATTGCCGGGCTGCGTTGAAAAAGGTCTGAATCAGCGGGTTATTTTCACTATACCGGCAGTAATCGGTTAAGTTCACCAGGATATGGGTAGGTTTGATGTTGGCTAATAGCAACAGCGCAGATTGAATGTCTTGGCAACAGGTCACAGAAGCGAAGACATGATCAGTAAAGCAGTTGGCGACCCCCAAACGAGTGAAGCCACATTCATCCATAACGAGCAGTTTCATACTGACATCCTTGTTAGTAGTATATTTTTATTACATGTAAGTCGCTGGTGAGTGCCAACCAGCATAAACCTGCAGATTATACAGGTTTAGATCACTCCCTATGCAGCAGTATGTTCAATCCTGAATCCTGATGCGATAGCTGGGTATCCTGACGGCAGACTATACTACAAATAATTTGCGTTACAAGATGGAGACGCTACTCAATTCTAGGTTATTTTCGAATTAGGTTTTCCCAGATATCGATATGATGAGGTACTGACCTGGTAGACATACCTAGTCTATTCAAGTGGCTGCATTGTATTAGCTGCTAAAATGCCTAACTCCTACCTGTTACTCTATTACGTGCAGTTATTCCGCCCTGTAATTTTACTGGCTTTTAGCAGCGATTCAAGGTGCAAGAGCAAACAATCTAGTGAGCGCCATTTAGGCGCTCTTACTGGATTACTACTACCTGCAACTTGAATGACGCTGGGGCAAATTAATGTTTTCTTCGGTCAAGATCTTGGTAATCGGTTGATTCAATTTTGGCGATGCCAGCCTCAAGGATATTGATTAATTGGCGGGCAACATCCGTGGTTAGCCAAAGCGTCCGGTCAACTTGTGCCTCTTCGGCTGATTGGTCTTGTGAAGATAGGTAATGAAGGCGAATCATCATGGCATTATAAACATCGACTGTGCTGATATCCCAGCCAACCAGTGGATGTGTTTGTATTACTTCATCATTTCTGCCCATAGAGACCCCTTATCAAGTAGTGACAAGCATAGGTTAGTTACGAGGAGCAGTGCATATCATCGTTGAGATGAGTTATTACAGTATAAGCGTCAATATTCAGGTGTGGATCTTTTTATACTCGTCATTCTTCAAACTGCTTGGGTGTGAGCGGACTTGCCACCTACAAACAACTCGAATTATTTAGAGTATAGGGCGAATTAGAGAAAATAAAAAAGCCGAAGAGCGACCTCCGGCAAAACAACGACTACATGGCAGAATTACTCTGCAGTAAACCAATCGTCGGCACTTTCCCAGGTTTCCTGAAGTATTTCCGCGATCAGCTCTTTCTCTGTTTTATTACCGCCCAACACCGAGAGCCCGTTAGCACTGGCATAGCGAATTTGTACTGCGGCGTCAGGAAATTGACGATTCACCCGCTTACTGAATTCGTTTGTCAGGGCTTCAATTGCTCCTGGTGGCAGTGGTTTGGTTTTATCAATAGTGATTTCAACACGCATGGTAACCCCCAGCATTCAAGACTGTTTATTTATACAGTATATGAATGATGGAGGCAAGTATAAATCAAGATGAAAAATATTAGCAATCAACCACTGACCAATTAATGTTCTCACCAGCCAGAAAAGGCACAATCGCTTCTTTATTATCTAAAGTAATTTCCTCTGGTTGGCTAACGGGTAGCCGCTGTAACACGATGAAATCCTCGTTGACGGGTAAGTCATAGAAGCGCGGGCCATTGAGAGAACTAAAGGCTTCCAGATGCTCCAATGCGCCCAGTTGTTCAAAGATCGTCGCGTATACAGCAATGGCATTCGGTGCGTTAAAAACACCAGCACAACCACAACTTGATTCTTTGCGATGCTTTGCATGAGGAGCAGAATCCGTTCCCAGAAAGAATCTGTCTGACCCGCTGCTAATAGCCTGGCATAACGCATCTTGGTGAATGTTACGCTTGAGGATTGGGAGACAAAACAGGTGAGGGCGAATACCACCAACCAGCATATGGTTACGGTTGAACATCAGGTGCTGCGGGGTGATGGTTGCTCCCAGAAATCGGTCGCCTGCCAATACGTATTGCGCCGCTTCTTTAGTGGTAATATGCTCGAAAACGATTTTCAATTCAGGGAATTGGCGGCGAATAGGTTCCATTACTTGATCGATAAAATAGGCTTCTCGGTCAAAAATATCGACATGTTTATCAGTCACTTCACCATGGATTAGCAGTGGCATCCCCATTTTCTGCATTTGCTCGAATAAAGGATAAATCCCTTTAACGTCACTGACACCATGGCTGGAGTTGGTGGTCGCATTGGCAGGATAGAGTTTAGCTGCAGTAAACACACCCTGTTCGAAACCCTTTGCCAATTCCTCCGCTGTCAGTGAATTAGTCAAATAGCAAGTCATCAAGGGCTTGAAATGATGATTCACCGGGATGGCGGCCATAATTCGTTCCCGATAACTTAATGCTGCGGCAACACTAGTGATGGGGGGGGCCAGGTTTGGCATCACAATTGCCCGGCCAAATACTTGACTAGTATAGGGTAGAACCGTTTTCAGCATGTCATCATCACGTAGATGGAGGTGCCAATCATCAGGACGGCGGATTTTCAGGGTTTGAGGTTGTGCTGTCATAGGGTGGGGCTCCGGCAGTTAAAAGGCTGAATAGAAGCGCGTAACTGTGGGTTATTTACGCCGGGGTGTAAGGATAAGCGGAAATGGCTTGCGATGCATCTATTTGTTGATAATGGGTTCTTAGCGACATAGATGAGAGCGGTCTGTGTCGGTAGATATAAAAACCCGCCCTGACCAGACTGGTTCAGGGCGGGTTAAGGTCATTTGCCGTTAAACGGCTATGCGAGCACGCCGTATAACTTAATCATTAATCGGCTGTGGCTTGGTAGCCGGTGCAATCGCTTTATTGACAGCTGCATGCCCACCAGCGGCACCTTTACCTGTAAAGTCAAAGGCAGGACGTTGCCAGTCACTCGCGGGTACCACTTCCGCTTGGTAAGCCGGTGCCGGTGCTTTAGTCACTGGCGCGGTTGCTATGTGCTTATACAGCACTGGTTGTGCATTAATAACCGGTGTTGGCGCTATTTGCTCAACCACAACAGGCATTGCTTGTTCTGGCAGTACTTGTTCTGGCAACGCAATAACTTCGCTTACTGTTGTTGCTTCTGGTTCAGTAGTCACTACTGTAACCTCTGCTTCGACGGGTTGCGATGTTGTCATGGCAACCGGTGTTTCAACCAGCACGTTTTCACTCGGTACTTCAGCGATGACTTCTACCGATGCTGTTTCTATCACTACTGATTCAGTCACTACTGATTCAGTGGCTGCAGGCAGAAGGACTTCCTCCACAACTGGCTGGATCTCAACGGTATCGACAACAGGTTGTTGCACGGAGACCATTTCAACCATGACCGGTAAAGTGGTTAGTGATTCTGTTACCACTGCTGCGTTTTCGGTTGTGGCTTCAGTCTGAACTTCAGCCGATGGCACCGATTGTACGATTGGATAGCTTACCCAGACCTTACCTGAAGCTAATTCCGGTGAGGCAAACCCGCCAGCCAGTGGCATTGGTGCGTGGGTTGGATAGCGCTCGTCACGATAGCGACGACGACGCTGACCACTGACGCGCAAATGACGCGGCGAACGACGAGAGCGGCGCGGCATACCATTTTCAGCATTATTGCGATCACGGTGATCGGCTGGTGCATTAGCGGTAGACGGCTCTGCGATTGCCTGTGGCAGCAGCTTCACACTATCTTCTTGCACCGGAAGGTGTTTTTCTTCTGCCGGAACCTGAGGCGCTTTAGGTGCCAGTAACTCTTCTGCTGCACGGTGCAGCTCTTCCTCTACCGACAGAACGCGAACTTTCTGCGTGAGCTGACGGCGTTGGCGGCGCTGTGATGGCTGCTGGTAACGATCTTCTTGCTCTTCGTCATTAGCGATGATCACCACATCTGCACTTTCGATCGCTTTGACTTCTTGCGGGGATTGGCGTTTTTCGTCCTGACGGCGGCGTTGACGTTCAGGGCGTTGTTCACGACGCTGTTGTTGGTCATCCCGTTGCGGTTTCGCTGCTTCTTCAGTAGGTTGAACCTCACTGTTGACGGTAGCTTGCGCATTCTGCTGGCTGTTACGGCGATTATTTCTACGCTGTTCGTCACGATTGTCACGATTGTCACGATTGTCACGATTGTCACGATTGTCACGCGATTCACGGTTATCGCGACCTTCGCCACGATTGCGATCACCGCGCTCACCTTTATTATTACGGCCAAGGCCTTGGCGTCGTTGACCACGGCGGTCTTGACGACGGTTGTCGCTCTCTTCCTGGGCCGGACTTTCTGCCGGTTTGTCTGCACTTGGCGCATCAACACCCGAGAACATCGATTTAAGGCCACCAAACAGGCGGCTTAACAACCCAGGTTTGTCAGTAGTTGTTGCGGACACCGTTGTTTGAACCGTTGTTTTAACGGTTGTTTTAACCGTTGCTGCTGGTTCACTGATAACAGGGTCGTCAGTTGATGGTGGTGCCTCGGCTGCCAGTGTAAAGGAGGCTAATGCCGGTTGTTCCGGGCGTTTGCGCTCCATCGGCGCATCTTCTTGCGGCTGTGCCATCTCTTCTTCATACAACTTCGGTAAGAGATAACTCAGTGTTGGGGTATCTTCACCCTTACGCACACGGAGCACTGAATAATGCGGTGTTTGCATTTGATCATTAGGCACGATGATCGCTTTCACACCACCTTGGCGTTTTTCAATCGCACTGACAGCATCACGTTTTTCATTCAACAGGTAAGATGCCACTTGAACTGGAACGATAGCGTGGACTTCTTTGGTATTCTCTTTCAGTGCTTCTTCTTCGATCAGACGAAGAATAGAGAGAGCCAGGGATTCGTTATCACGAATAGTGCCGGTGCCAGTACAACGTGGGCACACATGATGGCTGGACTCACCTAATGATGGGCTGAGGCGCTGGCGAGACATCTCCAACAGGCCAAAGCGGGAAATACGCCCAATCTGAATACGGGCACGGTCCTGACGCACCGCGTCACGCAGGCGGTTTTCTACTTCACGTTGATGACGAACCGGTGTCATATCGATAAAGTCGATAACGATCAGGCCACCCAAGTCACGCAGGCGCAATTGGCGCGCAATTTCATCTGCAGACTCCAGGTTGGTATTGAAAGCGGTTTCTTCAATATCACCACCGCGAGTGGCTCGGGCAGAGTTGATATCAATGGCGGTCAAGGCTTCAGTGGTATCGATAACGATGGAACCACCAGAAGGCAAGCGCACTTCACGCTGGAAGGCCGACTCGATTTGCGACTCAATCTGATAATGGCTGAACAGTGGGATCTCACCACTATAAAGCTTGATCTTGCTAGTGAAATCCGGGCGACCCAGTGCAGCAATATGCTCTTTGGCCAGATCGAGAACTTTAGGGTTGTCGATCAGAATTTCACCGATGTCTGGGCGCAGATAGTCACGGAACGCGCGGACTATCACATTGCTTTCCTGATGGATCAGGAAAGGGGCCTGGCGGCCTTCAGCCGCTTTTTTGATGGCTTCCCAGTGTTTGAGACGGAACGACAGGTCCCATTGCAATGCATCGGCAGATTTACCCACACCTGCAGTGCGCACAATCAACCCCATGCCGTCTGGTAGTTGTAGCGAAGAGAGTGCTTCTTTAAGTTCGGTACGGTCGTCACCTTCAATGCGGCGTGAAATGCCCCCAGCGCGTGGGTTGTTAGGCATCAGAACAAGGTAACTACCTGCCAGGCTGATAAAGGTCGTTAAAGCGGCCCCTTTGTTGCCACGTTCTTCTTTATCAACCTGAACGATGACTTCCTGACCTTCACGCAATACATCTTTGATGTTTGGGCGGCCATGAGAGGAGTAATTATTGGGAAAGTATTCGCGAGCGATTTCTTTCAGAGGGAGGAAACCATGTCGTTCTGCGCCGTAATCGACAAACGCGGCTTCAAGACTGGGTTCAATACGGGTGATTTTTCCTTTGTAAATGTTTGCTTTTTTTTGCTCGTGGCCAGGGCTTTCAATATCCAGGTCATACAGCCGCTGTCCATCTACAAGGGCAACACGCAACTCTTCCTGCTGAGTTGCGTTAATCAACATTCTTTTCATCTTAACTTACTCATTATTTTTACATTATCGACAAAGCTGCGGGCACAATCACTTCATGGCCGTGTTCAACCGAAAACCCCGTGTCATCTCGCAAAGTCGTCAACCTCACGGTTGTCGCTTGCATAGGGGCGCATAATTTCGGCAAGCCTGAATTTCTTTTTGAAAAACAGCGCTTTTTAACTTTGGGAATAGCCTCTGACTTATGTTGACAGATCTGATTCCATCTAGCGGCCAAGCTGCAACCCGCAGCCCGCTAATTGTTTGATTTCACATTGCGTCTTACGCCATTGCTGCGCTTTTGTGCTATCAGACAAACTATATAATTCCACAATTTTCCCCATGTTAATGGGAATCAGCACGGAAAGTTCCTGCATTATTCCATTGCTGGTACTGCTATAGCAAGATGACTTTTCCTTATGACGCCGACAACCTTACAATTGACGGGGTCTTGTAGTATCCAAATGACCTGTAGCTTGTATGAAGCTTGGGTCTCTACCTGCCACTTTTCAAACTGCTTCATGTTGACAACAAGCTGAACAAAGCAAGGTATAGATTGTAGTTAAGCACATAAAAAGAGGTGGCGCTATTCACTGGCTCTATTTAGAATCTCGCACCATGAAAACGACCAATCCGACAGTACAGTTAATCACGATTTCTGATGATGAAGCCGGTCAGCGAATCGACAATTTTTTGCTTGCACGCTTGAAAGGTGTGCCTAAGAGCATGATTTATCGCATTGTGCGAAAAGGCGAGGTGCGGGTCAATAAAGGGCGCATTAAGGCTGAATATAAATTGGTGGCGGGTGATGTGGTGCGTATTCCACCGGTACGTGTTGCCGAACGTGAAGATGCCCCGGTTTCTGCCAAGCTGGATAAAGTAGCCGCGTTGGCGGACTGCATCCTTTATGAAGATGACCATCTGTTGTTGTTGAATAAACCTTCCGGCACCGCAGTTCATGGCGGCAGTGGCTTGAGTTTTGGTGTGATTGAAGGGTTGCGTGCATTACGTCCTGAAGCCCGCTTTCTTGAATTGGTGCATCGGCTGGACCGTGATACCTCTGGCGTATTGATGGTGGCCAAGAAAAGGTCAGCGTTGCGTTCCCTTCATGAACAATTACGTTTAAAAGGAATGCAGAAAGATTATCTGGCGCTGGTGCGGGGGGAGTGGCAATCCCATTGCAAGGTGGTACAGGCACCGTTGCTGAAAAATATTTTGCAAAGTGGTGAACGCATTGTGCGGGTTAACAGTGAAGGTAAACCGTCGGAAACCCGTTTTAAGGTTGAAGAGCGCTTTGGCCATGCCACCTTGGTAAAGGCCAGCCCAATCACGGGGCGCACACATCAGATTCGTGTGCACAGCTTGCATGCTGGACATCCTATCGCGTTTGATGATCGCTATGGCGACCGGGAATTTGACCGTCAGTTGGCGGCTACAGGCCTGAAACGCTTGTTCTTGCATGCGGCCATGCTGCGTTTTGAACATCCTGCCAGTGGTGAAACTGTTCGTATCGAAGCACCAATGGATAACGAATTACGTCATTGCTTACAAGTGTTGCGCGCGCAGGCCGCTAAAAAATAATCTTTATGCCAGCGGGTTGATGCCTTCGACCCGTAGCATGGCCAATAATGCAATCAGCGGCAGGCCAATCAGTGTATTTGGGTCGCGGCCTTCGAGTTGTTGAAATAACGCAATGCCTAATCCTTCACTTTTGAAGCTACCCGCACAGTTGAGCGGTTGTTCCCGTTCAACATAGGTAGCAATTTCACTGGCAGTTAATTCACGAAAATGGACATGGAAAGGCTCGCATAGGGTTTGTAATTGTCTGCTGCGGCTGTTGTAAAGCGCTAACCCAGTGTAGAAGGTCACCCGTTGACCGCTAGCATGGTGTAATTGTTTGCAGGCATTGTCGACGGTATGGGGTTTGCCGGTGATTTTGCCGTTGATAACGCAAACCTGATCAGAGCCGATAATCAGATGATCCGGGTAGCTCAAGGCCAAAGACTGCGCCTTTGCTGCGGCAAGACGTAATACCAGCGCTTCTGCATTTTCCCCCGCAAGCGGGGTTTCATCAGTCTGCGGGGCGGCACAAATAAAAGGCAGGTGCAATTTTTCCAGCAGTTGTTGGCGATATATTGAGGTTGAAGCCAGTAAGATGGGTTGCATTATTTTTTCCACAAACCATAGCGCAAAGAGGTCACACATTTTAAACTGTCTGCCGCTCTGGAAGCGAATATTGGTGAAAGGTGCCATTTTATGGCCTTTTTCTTTGACTCTAAGTCGTTACAAAGTTAATATGCGCGCCCTATGCAAAAGGTAAAATTACCCTTGACCATTGATGCGGTACGTACCGCTCAGAAGCGCCTGGATTATGCAGGTGTTTATACTCCTGAGCAGGTGACACGTATTGCCGATTCTGTGGTCAGTGTGGATTGTGATGTCGAAGTCGAGTTGTCGTTTAATATCGACAACCAACGTCTAGCGGTGATAACAGGGCATGCGGATGTCGCGGTAACGTTGATGTGCCAGCGCTGTGGTGTGCCGTTTGCACATCAGGTCCACACAACATATTGTTTTAGCCCGGTCGTCAATGATGAACAGGCTGAGGCATTACCGGAAGCGTACGAGCCGATCGAAGTTGACGAATTTGGTGAAGTCGATCTGCTGGCAATGATTGAAGATGAAATCATTCTTTCACTGCCTGTCGTTCCGTTACATGAATCTGAACACTGTGAAGTGTCCGAAGCGGACATGGTATTTGGCAAGCTGCCTGCAGAGGCGGAGAAACCTAATCCATTTGCCGTATTAGCCAGTTTAAAGCGTAAGTAATCAAGGAGTAAGGTCCATGGCCGTACAACAAAACAAACCAACCCGTTCCAAGCGTGGTATGCGTCGTTCACATGATGCCCTGACCACAACCACATTGTCTGTCGATGCGACTTCTGGCGAAACTCATCGTCGCCATCACATCACTGCCGACGGTTTCTACCGCGGTCGCAAGGTTATCGGCTAAGTAAGCGATATCTTGGCTCGTCTAACCCTGGCGTTAGATGCAATGGGCGGGGATTTCGGTCCCTGCGTTACGGTGCCTGCTTCACTGCAGGCACTGGCTTCTAATTTACAGCTTCATCTTCTTTTGGTCGGTGATCCCGACGCTATCTCTCCGTTACTCACCACCGTTGACCCGTTATTACTGAAGCGTTTGCAGGTTATTTCTGCCGAATCGGTGATTGCTGGTGATGCTAAACCGTCACAAGCGATCCGTGCCAGCCGTGGGACTTCGATGCGAGTTGCGCTGGAGCTGATTAACAGCGGAGATGCACAGGCTTGTGTCAGTGCGGGTAACACGGGTGCGTTGATGGGCTTGGCTAAATTATTGATCAAGCCGCTCGATGGTATTGAACGACCCGCTTTGATGACGGTGTTACCTAACCAGCAGCACGGTAAAACCGTGTTGTTGGATCTGGGAGCCAACGTGGAATGCGACAGTACCATGTTGGTGCAATTTGCCGTGATGGGTTCGGTGATGGCGGAGGCGGTATTGGGTATTGCGCAACCACGTGTTGCTTTGCTCAATATTGGTGAGGAAGAGACCAAAGGCCTGGATCATATCCGCAAAGCGGCAAGCGTGCTAAAAAGTACGCCAGCAATCAACTATATTGGTTACCTGGAAGGGAATGAATTGCTCACCGGTAAAACCGATGTCATGGTTTGCGATGGATTTGTCGGTAATGTCACCCTGAAAACCATGGAGGGCGTGATAAGAGTGTTATTGTCACTCTTAAAGTCATCCTCCGAAGGGGGGAAGACGTCATGGTGGTTGAAATTGTTAGGCCAATGGCTGCAAAGAAAGGTGGCAAAACGTTTCGGTCATCTGAACCCAGACCAGTATAATGGCGCATGTCTGTTAGGATTACGGGGAACTGTAATCAAGAGCCACGGTGCAGCGAATCAACGCGCATTTGCCGTTGCTATTGAGCAGGCGGCACAAGCGGTGCAGCGGCAAGTTCCAGACAGGATTGCTGCGCGCCTTGAAACTGTATTACCCAAGAGTGACTGATCGTACATGTATACTAAGATTCTCGGTACGGGGAGTTATCTCCCGGTACAAGTACGCACCAATGCCGATTTAGAAAAAATGGTGGATACCACTGACGAGTGGATTGTCACCCGTACTGGTATTCGTGAGCGTCGTATTGCTGCTCCAGACGAAACAGTGGCAACCATGAGTTTCCATGCCGCATCTAAGGCATTGGAAATGGCCGGTGTGGCTAAAGAAGATATCGGTTTGATCGTGGTGGCAACCACCAGTTCAAGCCATGCGTTCCCCAGTGCGGCTTGCCAAGTGCAGCAGTTATTGGGGATCCAGGATTGTGCAGCCTTCGATATTGCAGCCGCTTGTGCTGGTTTTACCTATGCGTTGAGTGTAGCCGATCAGTATGTGAAAAATGGTGCGGTGAAACATGCACTGGTGATCGGTTCTGATATGTTGTCACGGACACTCGACCCAGAAGATCGTGGCACCCTGATCCTGTTTGGTGATGGGGCGGGTGCGGTGGTATTGGGGCGCTCTGAAGAGCCGGGTATTATCTCTACTCATCTGCATGCGGATGGTCGCTATGGCAACCTGCTAACCTTACCGTATCATGATCGCCAGGACCCGGAAAAACCGGCCTATCTAACCATGGCGGGGAATGAAGTCTTTAAGGTCGCGGTGACGGAATTAGCGCATATTGTCGATGAAACACTGGCGGCTAACCAGCTTGAACGTAGTGAACTGGATTGGTTGGTTCCGCACCAGGCAAATCTACGTATTATCAGCGCGACGGCAAAAAAACTGGGCATGGGAATGGATAAGGTTGTGGTGACGCTTGATCGTCATGGCAATACGTCAGCGGCTTCCGTTCCTGCAGCGCTCGATGAAGCAGTACGTGACGGGCGGATACAACGTGGGCAACTGGTGTTGTTGGAAGCCTTCGGCGGCGGCTTTACCTGGGGTTCGGCGCTGGTTCGTTTTTGATTTGACAGGAAGATAGATATGTCGCAATTTGCTTTTGTTTTCCCAGGCCAAGGGTCACAAACCGTTGGTATGTTAGCTGATTTGGCTACGCAGTACCCCATTGTGGAACAGACGTTCAGTGAAGCTTCAGCCGCGTTGGGGTATGATCTATGGCAATTGGTGCAACAGGGCCCGGTGGAAGAGCTAAATAAAACCTGGCAGACACAGCCAGCGTTGTTGGCTGCCAGTGTGGCTATTTTCCGTGTCTGGCAACAGCAGGGCGGTAACATGCCTGCCATGATGGCCGGGCATAGCTTGGGTGAGTATTCAGCCCTGGTATGTGCTGGGGTGTTGGATTTTACCGCTGCTATCCGCTTGGTGGAGTTGCGTGGTAAGTTGATGCAGGAAGCGGTGCCTGAAGGTACTGGCGCCATGTATGCCATTATTGGCTTGGATAACGAATCTATTGCCAAAGCCTGTGAAGAGTTGGCTCAAGGGCAGGTGGTTTCACCGGTAAACTTCAATTCACCAGGTCAGGTGGTGATCGCTGGGGAGAAAGAGGCAGTAGAACGTGCAGGGGCAGCGTGTAAGGCTGCTGGTGCAAAACGTGCCTTACCACTTCCTGTGAGCGTTCCTTCCCACTGTGCATTGATGAAACCAGCGGCTGATAAACTGGCGGTAGCGTTACAAGCGGTGACGTTCAGTGCACCTCAGGTGCCCGTCGTCAATAACGTTGATGTGCGCATCGAGACTTCACCAGACGCTATTCGTAATGCGTTGGTGCGGCAGTTATATAACCCGGTACGCTGGACTGAAAGCGTACAATTTATGGCCGCAGATGGGGTAACTCTGCTGCTGGAAGTGGGTCCAGGTAAGGTGCTGACAGGGTTAACCAAACGCATTGTTGACACTCTGGCAGCCGCTGCGGTAAATGATACTGCCAGCCTGGCTGCAGCACTAGGCCAATAAAGAAAAGAGGAAAATGATGAGCTTCGAAGGAAAAATTGTTCTGGTTACGGGGGCAAGCCGTGGTATTGGGCGGGCCATTGCCGAATTATTTGTTGAGCGTGGCGCTAAAGTTATTGGCACTGCAACCAGCGAGAGTGGTGCTGAAGCGATCAGTAACTATTTGGGCAACAACGGCAAAGGGTATATGCTCAATGTTGTGGATGCACAATCTATCGACCATGTGTTGGCCTCAATTCGTGAAGAATTTGGCGAAATCGACATTTTAGTCAACAATGCCGGTATTACCCGTGATAATCTATTGATGCGCATGAAGGATGAAGAGTGGCAGGAGATTATTGACACTAATCTGACTTCAGTATTCCGTCTGTCAAAAGCGGTAATGCGCGCAATGATGAAAAAACGCTTTGGTCGTATTATTTCCATTGGTTCCGTTGTGGGGACGATGGGTAACGCTGGGCAAGCCAACTATGCGGCAGCCAAAGCGGGTTTGATAGGGTTTAGTAAATCTTTGGCACGTGAGATCGCTTCACGTGGTATTACGGTCAACGTCGTGGCGCCAGGTTTTATTGAAACAGACATGACGCGGGCATTGACAGAAGATCAACGTGCTGGCATTTTGACACAGGTTCCGGCTAGCCGACTTGGGGATGCTAAAGAGATCGCCAGCGCCGTTGCATTTTTAGCCTCTGACGAGGCGAGTTACATCACCGGTGAAACGTTACATGTCAATGGCGGCATGTACATGATTTAAAAAATGTGAAAACTATTTGCGTTATTTGCGGGAAAAACCGCAAAATAGCGTAAAATCATGGTTTGAGCAGCCGGGTTTTAGTTGCATCTTTTTTAACTTTTTATAAACTACGAAAACCATCGCGAAAGCGAGTTTTGATAGGAAATTTAAGAGTATGAGCACTATCGAAGAACGCGTTAAGAAAATCATTGTTGAGCAACTGGGTGTTAAGCAGGAAGAAGTTTTGAATAATGCTTCTTTTGTCGAAGACTTAGGTGCTGATTCTCTTGACACCGTTGAACTGGTAATGGCATTGGAAGAAGAATTCGACACTGAGATTCCAGACGAAGAAGCTGAGAAGATCACTACTGTTCAAGCTGCAATTGATTTTATCAACGCTAGCCAACAGTAAGCGAACATATCTAGGCGGTCACTCGACCGCCTAAGTTTTTTCAATTCCTAGTGTTATTTTTCCCTCCTTGGAGGACAAACGTGTCTAAGCGTCGAGTAGTTGTGACCGGACTGGGCATGTTGTCTCCTGTCGGCAATACGGTAGAGTCCACGTGGAGTGCTCTTCTTGCCGGTCAGAGTGGCATCAGCCTGATCGACCATTTCGATACTACTGCCTATGCAACGCGTTTTGCGGGCTTGGTAAAGAATTTTAATGCTGAAGATTTCATTTCGCGCAAAGATGCGCGGAAAATGGATATCTTCATTCAATACGGTATCGCTGCTGGCATACAAGCCATGCAAGATGCTGGGCTGGATATCAACGAAACAAATGCTGGCCGTATTGGTGCCGCTATTGGTTCTGGTATCGGTGGGCTAGGGTTGATTGAAGAAAACCATAGCGCACTGATGAATGGTGGCCCGCGCAAAATCAGCCCGTTCTTTGTACCGTCAACCATTGTGAACATGATCGCAGGTCATCTGACGATTATGTATGGTATGCGTGGCCCGAGTATTTCTATTGCCACTGCCTGTACATCAGGGGTGCATAACATAGGTCATGCTGCGCGTATCATTGCTTATAATGATGCCGATGTGATGTTGGCGGGTGGTGCAGAAAAGGCCAGTACGCCTTTGGGCGTGGGTGGCTTTGGTGCCGCGCGCGCACTATCTACGCGTAATGATAACCCTCAGGCAGCTAGCCGTCCTTGGGACAAAGACCGTGATGGTTTTGTTTTGGGTGATGGTGCAGGGATGTTGGTACTGGAAGAGTACGAGCATGCTAAGAAGCGTGGTGCCAAAATTTACGCAGAAATTGTCGGCTTTGGTATGAGCAGTGATGCTTATCATATGACATCGCCACCAGAAGATGGTGCCGGTGCAGCCTTGGCAATGGAAAATGCGTTAATTGATGCGGGTATAACTACTTCACAAATCGGTTATATCAACGCGCACGGTACCTCGACCCCTGCGGGTGATAAAGCAGAAGCGCAAGCAGTGAAATCGGTGTTTGGCAGTGATGCCAGCCGGGTATGGGTCAGTTCTACCAAATCGATGACCGGGCATCTTTTAGGTGCAGCAGGGGCGATTGAGTCGATCTTTACCGTATTAGCACTGCGTGATCAGGTTGTTCCTCCAACTATCAACCTGGATAACCCAGATGATGGTCTCGACCTGGACTTCGTGCCGCATGAAGCACGTCAAACCAAAGATCTGGAGTTTACACTCTGTAATTCCTTTGGTTTTGGTGGTACTAACGGTTCGTTGATTTTCCGTCGGATATAACGCCGGCTATCTGCCGTTGATAAGAAGCCTGGTTTGTTTTGTGACCGGGCTTTTTTTATGGTGCTGTTATAGTGTTGCAATGAACACAGCGGAGAGGAAATGACCATGTACTGGGTCAATGGACACCAACAGGATGCTCTGGCACTCAGCGACCGTGGCTTGCAATTTGGTGATGGTTGCTTCACAACGGCCAGGGTGGTTAATGGGGAAATTGACCTGTTACCGTGGCATCTTGAACGCATGCAACAGGCGGCGCAGCGCTTGCTGTTGCCAACCGTAGATTGGCGGGCATTAGAGTGTGAGATGCAGCATGCCGCAGAAGCCATTTCGCTGGGGGTGATCAAAGCGATATTGACCCGAGGCAGCGGGGGGCGGGGATATAGTCCGCACGGCTGTGGGCAGCCAACGCGCATTGTCTCTCGTAGCATCTATCCTGCACATTATTTACCATGGCGTGATCAGGGGATCACCTTGGAGTTGAGCTCGGTTCGTTTGGCTCGTAACCCGCAACTAGCCGGGTTGAAACATCTCAATCGCCTGGAGCAAGTGCTGATCCGTGCGCATCTGGACCGGGGGGCTGCCCAGGAAGCGCTGGTGCTTGACACCAGTGGCATACTGGTGGAATGCTGTGCGGCTAATTTATTCTGGCGTAAAGGGATGCGTGTCTTCACGCCGAATCTTGATCAGGCGGGTGTAGCCGGCGTGATGCGCCGTCGGCTAATCGAGCTGCTGGCGGAGAGTGAATACTCATTGCATGAAGTCAGTGAACCACTAGAGACGCTGGCCAGTGCTGATGAAGTTTTGGTATGCAATGCGTTAATGCCGTTGCTGCCAGTGAATGCAGCGCAAGCGTGGCATTATCGCTCACGCCAACTGTATGATTTTTTGCGACCATACTGCGAATGACGACGAATTAATGAATAGAAAAAGAAAACTTAGTATTGCCTTACTGATAGTGATTGTGGCGTTGTCGCTTCTCTATTGGTGCCATCAGCGGATTGAACATTTTGCTGATAAGCCGTTGAACATTGAGCAGGAGACACTGTTCAAACTCCCTGCTGGGACTGGGCGTGTGGGGCTGGAAGAGCTGCTGGTACGGGATAAACTGATCTATAGCGGCAGGTGGTTCCCTTGGCTGTTGCGTCTGGAGCCTGAATTGGCCGGGTTCAAAGCCGGGACTTACCGTTTTACGCCAGGTATGACGGTACGCCAAATGTTGAAATTGTTGGCCAGCGGTAAAGAAGCCCAACTCAGTGCACGTTTTATTGAGGGCTCACGTCTGCGTGATTGGCTACAGCAGTTGCAGGAAGCGAAATATGTCAAACAGACCCTGACCGGCAAGAGTGAAGCAGAACTGGTTTTGGCATTGGGTTTACCCGAAGGGAGCAGCCTGGAAGGGCGTTTCTACCCGGATACCTATCTCTATACCGCAGGCACCAGTGACTTGGCATTATTGAAGCGTGCTCATGCGCGGATGGACAAAA
This sequence comes from Serratia sp. HNCC26DJ244, assembly GCF_057180565.1. Taxonomy (NCBI): domain Bacteria; kingdom Pseudomonadati; phylum Pseudomonadota; class Gammaproteobacteria; order Enterobacterales; family Yersiniaceae; genus Serratia; species Serratia sp. HNCC26DJ244. The sequence goes on from NZ_JBXUGO010000024.1 coordinate 47,853, forward strand.
TATTGCAGGAGGTTTGGCTCGCACGGGATGTCAGCCTGCTCTATAAAACCCCCGAGCAGTTATTGATCATGGCATCAATTGTTGAGAAAGAGACAGGGGTAGCTGAAGAACGCACCAAAGTCGCTTCAGTATTTATCAACCGCTTGCGTTTGGGGATGCGGTTGCAGACAGACCCGACGGTGATTTACGGCATGGGTGAGAGCTACACGGGTAATATCAGCCGTAAAGATCTGGAAACCGCAACGCCTTATAACACCTATGTGATTAGCGGATTGCCGCCAACACCGATAGCCATGCCGGGCCGGGCCTCACTGGAGGCGGCGGCCAACCCGGCAAAAACCGATTATCTTTATTTCGTTGCAGATGGTAATGGGGGGCATACCTTCACCACCAATCTAACCAGCCATAATCAGGCGGTGCGCACCTATCGCCAGGTGCAAAAGGAAAAGAATGAAAAGTAAATTTGTGGTGATTGAAGGGTTGGAAGGTGCAGGTAAAACCACGGCACGTAATACCATTGTTAGTGTACTGAATCAGCATGGTATCACTGATATTGTGTTTACCCGTGAACCCGGTGGTACCCCGCTGGCTGAGAAGTTGCGTGCGCTGTTTAAACATGGCACTGAGGGGGAGTTGCCCACCGTTAAGGCCGAAGTATTAATGCTCTATGCCGCACGTGTTCAACTGGTTGAAACGGTAATTAAGCCCGCGCTCGAGCGGGGGGCATGGGTGGTTGGCGATCGGCATGATCTTTCATCCCAGGCTTATCAGGGTGGGGGGCGAGGGATTGACCCGCAATTGATGACCACTCTGCGCGATACGGTGCTGGGTAATTTCCGGCCAGATTTAACGCTGTACCTTGACCTTCCGCCGTTGATCGGCTTGCAACGGGCAAGAACACGGGGTGAGTTGGACCGTATTGAGCAAGAGACATTGCCCTTTTTCGAACGTACTCGCGCACGTTATCTGGAATTAGCCGCCCAGGATCAGCGCATTATCACCGTAGATGCCGCACAATCGTTGGAGCAAGTGACGAGTGATATCCAACAGGTCCTTACGCACTGGCTGCAACAGCAGGAAGTGGCGTAATGGAATGGTACCCGTGGCTTAACGGTAGCTACCGCCATTTGGTGGGGCAATATAGTGCGGGGCGCGGTCACCATGCCTTGTTGCTACATGCTGCCCCAGGCAACGGTGATGCAGCGTTGCTATATGCGTTAAGCCGCTGGTTAATCTGCCAACAGCGCAATGGTGAAAAAAGTTGTGGTGAATGCCACAGTTGCCGTCTGATGCTGGCGGGGCATCATCCTGATTATCATGTACTGGCACCAGAAAAAGGTAAAAACAGTTTGGGGATAGAGCCCATTCGCCAGGTGATCGAGACTTTGTACTCCCATGCCCAGCAGGGGGGGGCAAAAGTGGTGTGGCTTCCCCAAGCTGAATTGCTGACCGAGGCGGCAGCCAATGCACTATTAAAAACGTTGGAAGAGCCGCCAGGCAAAACCTACTTTCTATTAGGCTGCCGCGATCCTTCACGCCTATTGGCGACACTACGCAGCCGCTGTTTCTACTGGCATCTTGCCAGCCCAGATGAACAGTTTAGCCTGCAGTGGTTGAACCGCCACGGGGAGGGGGATGCAACGCATCGTCTTACCGCTTTGCGCTTGAATGATGGTGCACCCATCGCCGCCGAACAGTTATTGGAACCTGAACGTTGGCAACAACGTGTGACATTATGCAGTACACTGGCGTCGTGCTTAATTCAGCGCGATATGTTGCTGCTATTAGCGGTACTTAATCATGATGACGTGGCGGAACGGTTACATTGGCTCTGTACATTGCTGGTGGATGCCATGAAATGGCAACAGGGTGCCGCGCATTATGTATTGAATCAGGACCAACTGCCGCTGGTACAGCAATTGGCCGAGCAGTTTAGTGCGTTCTCACTGCAAAAAACGCTGCAGTCCTGGCTCAATTGTCGTCATCAGTTACTGAATATTGTCGCGGTTAATCGTGAACTATTGTTAACAGAACAACTACTCGCTTGGGAGCAAGGGGCAGGCACCTGATATCATCGGATGAATGGCAAGTCGTCAGCAAAAGAAGTACCCAAGTTCAGTCAAGCTGCAGGTAGGCGGCAAACGAGTAAGTCCCCGGGAGCATAGCCTACTATGTGACCGGGGCGAGCGAGTGTAACCAACACCGCTGCTGCTTGAATGGCGACGGGTATAAAACGAATTTAACAGCTATCACGGCGGGCGCTAATCCTCCCGCTATTGTTATCCCCTTAATCACCTGGTTGTAAAAGAGCTTATTATTATGTTGTTAGTAGATTCCCACTGCCATCTTGATAGTCTTGATTTTGAAAATGTGCATCACAGCGTAGATGATGCCTTGCTCAAGGCCAAAATGCAGGATGTGGGTTTTGTTCTGGCGGTGGCCACGACGTTGCCCGGTTATCAGGCTATGGTGCAACAAATTGGTCAGCGTAAAGACGTTGCCTTCTCTTGTGGTGTCCATCCGCTGAATCTGGATGGTGGCTATGATTATGCCGAATTGCATACCCTGGCGACAGCAGCGCAGGTTGTCGCATTGGGTGAAACCGGGCTGGATTACTTCTATCAGCAGGACAATATACCGTTACAGCAGGAATCGTTTCGCCAGCATATCCGCATTGCCCGGCAACTCGGTAAACCGGTGATTGTACATACCCGTGATGCCCGTGAAGACACCTTGGCCATTTTGCGTGAAGAGAACGCGCAAGCATGTGGCGGGGTACTCCATTGTTTCACCGAGGATCTCCCTACCGCACAGGCGTTACTGGATCTGGGTTTCTATATTTCATTTTCTGGTATTGTCACTTTTCGCAATGCCGAATCATTACGTGAAGTTGCGCGCTATGTGCCACTGGACCGGATGTTGATAGAAACCGATTCCCCTTATTTGGCACCAGTACCTCATCGAGGTAAAGAAAACCAGCCAGCTTATGTACGTGATATCGCGGAGTATCTTGCTGTTTTGAAAGGAGTCAGCCTGGACCAACTGGCAGAAGCGACAACAGCCAATTTTTTACGTCTATTTCATATCGAACCCGGCACTCTAGCCTGATTATACCCCGTCACCGGTGAAGGGCTGAAACAAGCGCCCTTCATCCAAGTCACATCTCAGCAGCGACCCCTTCAGAGCCTGCATGGCAGTGGATAATTATTTTTTTTCAGCTCGTAATTAATCTCACTAATGAGGTATATTCCCCGCGGTTCTACGCAGGTGGGTGGCTTCTTTTTCATCGTCTATTACAAAAAATAGACAAATAATGAAAACAAAATGCTTCATTTATCGAAACGTGACACCCGTCAAACATTGTTTTGGGTATTTATTTTACCCTGCGTAAAAATTAAAGGGGTGCTCAGACACCCTTAAATACAGAGGTCTATATCCCCCTCTGTAACGCGAAGATTCGCAACCAGCAGCAAAGCACTATTACTCAGGAGTTCTTTCAACTATGTTCAAAAACGCATTTGCCAACCTACAAAAAGTAGGTAAATCGCTAATGCTACCGGTTTCCGTATTGCCTATTGCAGGTATCCTGCTTGGCGTCGGTTCCGCTAACTTTAGCTGGCTGCCTATGGTGGTCTCCCATGTGATGGCGGAGGCGGGCGGCTCTGTATTCGCTAATATGCCACTGATTTTTGCCATCGGTGTTGCTTTGGGTTTCACCAATAACGATGGTGTTTCTGCATTGGCTGCCGTGGTGGCCTACGGCATTATGGTCAAAACCATGGCTGTGGTTGCGCCGTTGGTGCTGCACCTTCCACCAGAAGAAATTGCCGCTAAACACTTGGCAGATACCGGTGTGCTCGGGGGGATTATTTCCGGTGCCATTGCTGCCTACATGTTCAACCGCTTTTTCCGCATTCAATTGCCAGAATATCTGGGCTTCTTTGCCGGTAAGCGTTTTGTGCCGATTATTTCCGGGCTGGCTGCCATTTTTACCGGTGTGGTCCTGTCCTTTATTTGGCCTCCTATCGGTACCGCTATCCAAACCTTTTCACAATGGGCCGCTTATCAGAACCCGGTAGTGGCTTTTGGTATCTACGGTGTTGTTGAGCGTGCGCTGGTACCATTTGGTCTGCACCATATCTGGAACGTGCCATTCCAGATGCAGATTGGTGAATACACCAATGCAGCGGGCCAAGTGTTCCATGGCGATATTCCACGCTATATGGCGGGTGACCCAACGGCAGGTATGTTATCAGGTGGGTTCCTGTTCAAAATGTATGGTCTGCCTGCTGCGGCAATTGCCATTTGGCACTCTGCCAAGCCTGAGAACAGGGCTAAAGTCGGCGGTATCATGATCTCCGCAGCACTGACCTCGTTTCTGACCGGTATTACTGAGCCGATCGAGTTCTCTTTCATGTTTGTTGCGCCGATCCTCTATGTTATCCATGCGCTCCTGGCTGGCTTGGCATTCCCCATCTGTATTCTGTTGGGTATGCGTGACGGTACCAGTTTCTCACACGGGTTGATTGACTTTATCGTACTTAGCGGTAATAGCAGTAAAATCTGGTTATTCCCGATCGTCGGTATTATCTATGGCTTGGTGTACTACACAATTTTCCGTGTGTTGATCACCAAACTGAATCTGAAAACACCGGGTCGTGAAGATAACAGCGCGGAATCTTCGGCTCAGAGTGGCACAGAAATGTCTGCTGCCTTGGTTAAGGCGTTCGGTGGTAAAGAGAATATTACCAACCTGGATGCTTGTATCACTCGTCTGCGCGTCAGTGTGGCGGACATCGGCAAAGTTGACCAGGCGGGTCTGAAAAAACTGGGTGCGGCGGGTGTCGTGGTGGCCGGTTCCGGTGTTCAGGCCATCTTTGGTACCAAATCTGATAACCTGAAAACTGATATGGATGAATATATCCGTAACAGCTGATTTAGGCAGGTGAGTTGATCAAGGGGGCGAAAGCCCCTTTTTTTATCTGATTTTTTGCATAATTCCGCATCATTCAACATGGAGAGTGCGTAATCAGGTTGAAAGCAGTAGAATTTTTCACTCATACTGCATAAGTCTTTTACGCTGAACAAGGAGAACCCAATGGCTGAAGAAACGATTTTCAGTAAAATTATCCGCCGTGAAATTCCTGCTGATGTGGTTTATCAGGACGAGTTGGTCACAGCATTTCGTGATATTTCTCCACAAGCACCGACCCATATCCTGATTGTGCCCAACATCCTGATCCCAACGGTGAATGATGTTACCGTGGAGCATGAAGCCGCGTTGGGGCGGATGATTACCGTTGCGGCTAAAATTGCTGCACAAGAGGGGATTGCTGATGATGGCTATCGTCTGATTATCAATTGCAATCGCCATGGGGGGCAGGAGGTTTATCACATCCACATGCATCTCGTTGGTGGGCGCGTGTTAGGCCCAATGTTGTCACGTTAAGGCAAATCCGATTTACTGATAATAGGTTCCGCTGGAGAAAGGTAATGAAAAAGTATCTATTGGTGGCGTTTGCCGCGTTGGTGTTAACCGGTTGTCCGTCACATCCACCAGAACCTGTTGCGCCACCGGTGACGGTTGTCCCTGAGCCGCAACCCGAGCCTGAACCTGTGCCGCCGCCTCCTGAGCCCGTACCCCAACCACCAAAGATACAACAACTTGATTGGCCAGGTAGCTTGCAGCCGCTGATTGATCAGATGCTGAAAGTGGAAGGTGTCACACCTGGCAGTGTGTTGTTGTTGGACACGGTTAAAAACAGTACCAATGGGTCATTACAGATAACCCAGGCGACTTCGGCGTTGTATCAAGCGTTAGCCTCTAACCAAGTCTTTGCGTTGGTGCCAGAAGCACAGTTGACCAGTGCTAAACAGACATTAGGTCTGTCAGCAGAAGATAGCTTGGGCTTACGTAGCAAAGCGATAGGCTTGGCGCGTATGGTTAATGCGCAATATGTGCTGTATAGCGACGTGAGTGGTGATGTGAACGCTCCCCAGTTGGAGATGCAATTGATGCTGGTGCAAACCGGTGAAATTATCTGGTCAGGTAATAGTGACGTCAAACAGTGAGGCCCAGCTACGGCAATTACTCAAGACCTGGAAGCCGGGGCTAAAGAGTACCGGTTGTAATTTCATACCGGTACAAGGGCTGACAGGTGAAAGCTGGCGTATTGAAAGTGACCATCTGCACCTATTGGCTCGCCAACAAACAGCAGAAAAGCGCGCGTTGGGGGTGAGCTGCCGGCGTGAGGCGGCGGTGTTAAACCGAGTAGGGCAAGGCATTGGGCCAAAGGTGTTGTTGCGGCAGGCTAATTGGCTGATTGTCGAATGGCTTGAAGGTGACAGCCTGGATATAACCACTTTTGCTGCCTTGAACCGCAGTGGTGAGTTGCCAAGGCTGGTTGCCGGGTTACATCAGCGCAAATGCAGCGGTTACCCACTGGCGTTACAGCAGCAGTTGGCCCGCTATTGGCAGCAGGTTGACCGTCAACGTTTGACGCCCACCTGGTCGCACTGGCAGCGTTATTTTATGCAACATAAGATGCCAAGACCACTGATGTTGGCCCCGCTGCATATGGATATCCATGCTGGCAATCTGCTCCGGCAAGGGGAGCGGTTAAGGCTGATCGATTGGGAATATGCCGCGGATGGTGATATCGCCCTGGAACTGGCGGCACTGTTTCGCTTTAATCAATTTTCACCCGCTGCCCAACAGCAATTTTTAAGTCACTATATCCAGCAGGGTTACACCGATTTGCCGCAGCTAACAAGGCAGATACAGCGTTGGTTACCTTGGGTGGATTACCTGATGTTGATGTGGTTTGAAGTGCGGTGGAACCAGTGTCGTGACCCGGCATTTTTGCTTTGGGGAGCGGAATTATATCAACGGTTCTGTTTAGCATCATCAAATCATCCATAGATATACAAGTGAGGTGGCCGTGGGCCCAGTAATGCTAGATGTGGTCGGCTATGAGCTGGATGCAGAAGAACGCGAGATTTTAAAACATCCATTGGTAGGTGGCTTGATCCTGTTTACCCGCAATTTCCACGATGTGGAGCAACTTGGTGAATTGGTGCGCCAGATCCGCGCTGCTTCCCATAGCCGGTTGGTGGTGGCGGTGGATCAGGAAGGGGGGCGGGTACAACGTTTCCATCAAGGTTTTACCCGTTTGCCCGCAGCACAATCCTTTGCTGCGTTAAATGATCGTCCAGAAGGTGAGCGTTTAGCTCGGGAAGCCGGTTGGCTGATGGCATCGGAAATGATTGCCCAGGATATTGATATCAGTTTTGCACCGGTGCTGGATATTGGTCACGTCAGTACGGCAATTGGTGAGCGCTCTTTCCATAGCGATCCTCCACTGGCATTGGCGATGGCCGAGAAATTTATTCAGGGAATGCACAGTGCAGGTATGAGAACCACCGGCAAGCATTTTCCAGGGCATGGTGCGGTCAGTGCGGACTCGCATAAAGAGACCCCGCGGGATCCGCGTCCATTGGCGGAAATCCGTGGGCGTGATATGACTATATTCCGTGAATTGATCCAACGTGGTTTACTGGATGCCATCATGCCTGCTCATGTCATCTATACTGAAGCAGACCCGCGTCCAGCCAGTGGTTCGCCCTATTGGTTGAAACAGATTTTGCGTCAAGAGTTGGCGTTTGACGGTATTATTTTCTCTGACGATTTATCGATGGCAGGGGCAGCCATTATGGGCAGCTATGCCGAGCGTGGGCAGGCGGCGTTAGATGCGGGTTGTGACATGATTTTGGTGTGCAATAATCGCCAAGGGGCGGTCAGCGTGTTGGATAACTTGTCGCCGCTCAAAGTGGATAAGTTACAGCGGTTATATCATCGTGGGCAGTTTACCCGCCAGGAGCTAAGAAACTCCGAACGCTGGCAACAGGCGCATAAGGCGCTAAGTAATTTGAGTGAACGCTGGGAAGAGCACAAGCGTTTAATAGGGTGATGTGCCGTCAGACGGCGTTAATGATGGGGGCGGAGATCTTGGTCCCTGCTTGTTGTGAGGTTTCAGATGATTATCTATTTGCATGGCTTTGATTCTACCAGTCCCGGCAATCATGAAAAGATTATGCAGTTACAGTTCATCGATCCGGATGTCAATTTTATCAGTTATAGCACTTTGCATCCGCGCCATGATATGCAGCATTTATTGAAAGAGGTGGATAAAGCGGTTAATCAAGGGGGAGACAGCAACCCATTGATTTGTGGTGTCGGATTAGGGGGTTTTTGGGCTGAGCGGGTTGGTTTCTTGTGCGGGATACGTCAGGTGATATTTAACCCCAATCTGTATCCAGAAGAGCATATGCAAGGCAAGATTGATCGCCCCGAAGAGTATCGTGACATTGTCACTAAATGTATCGAGGACTTTCGCGAGAAGAACCGTGATCGTTGCTTGGTGATGCTTTCTCGCCATGATGAAGTGTTGGATAACCAACGTAGTGCTGAATTACTGCATAAATATTATGAAATTGTCTGGGATGAGCAGCAGACACATAAGTTCAAAAACATCTCCCCCCATTTGCAACGCATTAAGGCCTTCAAGACGTTGCCTTAATCAACACATGCAATATGTCCCGATAAGCCACGATGAGGTGGATGAGGGACAAATCTGCTGGCGCTCTGATGTTATCCTCCTGATTCCCTCTTTACCCTGATATTACGATGAGTCTTCATCGCTTGCGGGCGTCGGTTTTTGCCTGTTCATCATGGCGCTAGCAAGATAATCCCCAGTCGGTTTGACGGCTAATTCATTGAGTTGAAATCGTAAAAAATCACCCTGTCTATTGTTTGTTCATTGAAACTTGATGTATGTCAATTTCTGGTATGACCAAATAACCTGTCGTGTTATTCTTAACCTAGATGATTGCATTGATTTAAGTGAACGTACTGTATTCTAAGAAGATTATTTTTAACGCTTAGAGAACAATTGGTTCACATTTTGGAGGTTATTTTGACAACACCAAGCAAGAAAATTGTTATTGTTGGGGGCGGCGCGGGTGGATTAGAACTCGCCACCAGTCTGGGACACAAACTGGGCCGTAAGAACAAAGCGGAGATCACGCTGGTTGATCGCAATCATAGTCATTTATGGAAACCGTTGTTGCATGAAGTGGCTACCGGTTCTCTGGATGACGGTGTGGATGCATTGAGTTATTTAGCCCATGCGCGTAACCATTACTTCAACTTCCAACTCGGTGCTCTGGTCAATATTGACCGCGAGAATAAGACGTTACAGTTGGAGCAAATTTGCGATGAACACGGTGAAGAACTGGTTCCGGCACGTGAATTACATTACGACATTTTGGTGATGGCATTAGGCAGCACCTCGAACGACTTTGGTACGCCAGGGGTGAAAGATCATTGCATCTTCCTGGATAATCCGCATCAGGCACACCGTTTTCATAATGAGATGTTAAACCTGTTCCTTAAGTTTTCAGCCAAACCCGGGGATAAAGCTCGGGTTAATATTGCCATTGTCGGCGGTGGGGCTACCGGCGTTGAACTCTCTGCGGAGTTACATAATGCGGTTAAACAGCTTCATAGCTATGGCTTTGAAGGGATCGATAGTAGCGCATTGAATGTCACGCTGGTGGAGGCGGGTGAACGTATTCTCCCTGCGTTACCTGCGCGCATTTCCAGTGCAGCGCATCAAGAGTTGAGCAAACTTGGGGTGCGAGTATTGACCAATACCATGGTGACTTGCGCTGATGAGAAGGGCTTGAGCACCAAAGGTGGCGAATTTATCAATGCCGACCTGATGGTTTGGGCGGCGGGTATCAAAGCACCTGATTTTATGAAAGAGATTGCGGGTCTGGAAACCAACCGTATTAACCAACTGCTGGTTGAACCCACCTTACAGACCACACGCGACCCCCATATTTTTGCTATTGGCGATTGTGCCTCCTGCCCTCAACCGGGTGGTGGCTTTGTTCCACCGCGTGCCCAGTCTGCACACCAGATGGCGTCGCGCTGCTATACCAATATTTTGGCGCAGTTGAATAATCAACCACTGAAACCTTATGTCTATAAGGACCACGGGTCATTGGTATCTCTTTCCCGTTTTAGTACTGTGGGCAGCCTGATGGGGAATCTGATGCGCGGCTCAATGATGATTGAGGGTCGCATTGCACGGGTGGTCTATATTTCACTTTATCGCATGCATCAGGTGGCGTTACATGGTTACACTAAAACCGGTTTGATGATGCTGGTGGGGGGGATTAATCGGGTGATTCGACCAAGGCTGAAAATGCACTGAGTTACCCATCGGCATGCACGCTGTCGGCGTTATCCCCGACAGCGTACAGACTCAAAAATCACTTTATTATCCCTCAAGCCACGTAGATTGACTGCGTGGCTTGGCGGTTATTGCAACTCATACTTCTTGATTTTGCGATATAAGGTCGCGATGCCAATACCCAACTTTTCTGCCACCAGCTTTTTATTGGAATACTGGCTAAGCGCTTCCTCAATCATCAGTTTTTCCATATTCTCCAGACCCAGCGTGTCACTATTCTCACAGGTTTCAATCACTTCATGAACCGATGAGGGGCGTGGGTGCTCCACGTGCTGACCACGGGTGATATTAGGCGGTAACAAATAAGTGTCTATGATCTCACCACTGGGGACCACGTTAACCAGATACTCAATCAAGTTACTGAGTTCACGCACGTTACCTGGCCAGCGATATTGCTGTAACAGCTTGAGCACTTCAGGGGCGATGCCTGGATAGCTAATACCAATCCTTTTGGTATGTAAACTGAGGAAATAATGCGCCAGTAATTCGATGTCGCCTTCCCGTTCACGCAGCGGCGGTAGGGTGAGTGGAATAACATTCAAACGGTAATAGAGGTCTTCGCGGAATTTCCCTTCGGCAATAAACTGCTCAAGATTTTGATTGGTAGCAGAAATAATGCGGATATCCACGGGAATCGGCTTACTGGAACCAATGGGCAAAACTTCGCGGGATTCAACCGTGCGTAGCAACTTTGCCTGTAACATTAATGGCATATCGCCAATTTCATCTAAAAAAAGTGTGCCATGATTAGCCGCCTGGATTAACCCCACTTTTCCATTGGTGGATGCGCCGGTAAATGCCCCTTTCAAATAACCAAACAGTTCACTTTCCAGGAGTTGCTCTGGAATGGCGGCACAGTTAATGGCAATAAAAGGCTTGTCGCTACGATGACTTAACCGGTGTATCGCCCGGGCGACTACTTCTTTACCGGTGCCGCTTTCGCCAACAATCAATACGCTTGACGGGCTGGGCGCGATACGGGTAAGCAGGTTTTTCAGTAAACGCATGGGTTTACTTTCACCCGCTAGATGTTCAATGCGCGGGTCTACATCACCGACTCTTTCATTAAAAGAGGAATGTGACTGGTGGAACGCCATCAAGAATAATTGGTGGTCTTGAATCTGATGTAACTGACCAATCATAATCTCCTGTTTATCATCGAAAGAGATGATGTGTTGTAAATGCCCACTGGTATAATTTTGTCGGAAGGTAAGGGCGCGGATATCGAGAGTTTTTCCTATAAAGTTTTCTTTGGCCAGATTAAACTGCTTCAATGCCATTGAGTTGGCAAATTTAATCTGACTTTTCTCATCGAGAATTAACACTCCTTGGTCCATATTTTCAATCAGGCTGAAGAGCACCTTATTTAACCCATTGCTACTATTTTGCGACTCCAGCAGATTGGAAACGAAAACGTTGGATATATTTCTTACGTAATCGGAAAATTCCTGCAAGTTGTCCCGCAACCGCTGTTGCTGCTCCAGATTGAAGGCCACCAGGCTGATCACGCCGATACAAGCGCCTTGGAAGATGATGGGGATGCCGAGAAATGCCTTTTCCTGACACTCATCTTTATTACTACACCCATCACAGACTGGGTCAAACTTTGAGCGAGTGACGATTTTTTCTTTTTTTGTCTCAATAACATAACTTAGCAGTCTCGAGTTGCTGCCAAGTTTCATACCAAAATGTTTTCCATAGGGACCGGTACCAGCCACCCGAACCAGGTTGTCGTCGACAATTTCAACCTCTAGCAGCAGTACACTGGAGAGCATTTTCGTAAAGCGTAAAATTGTCGGCTGGATCTGCATAAGTGCAGACTGGACATTGGTGGGTTCTATCATTACGCCTCTCTCTCGCTTTTTTCATCATTGAAAAAAACAATAGTACACTACAGACCCGTGTAATTTGATAGCTATCCAGATAAGTCTGAGACAGAAAATAGATTATGTAGTTAGCATCACATTTCATTATCAAAATGATAATTCTTGATTGTCTCTATCATTTTGGTTGCGATATCAGTGGATAAAATTATAACCAATGCCCAGATCTGCTTCTTATAATCACCTTCGGTGCTCAGTCTTTATGAAAAACAATCGGTAAATATCATCGTAAATTGCATTTTTTTGTGATGATAATCACGTTAACCCCTGATTAGGTTTTATTTCTGACAGCTTTGAGTCTCTTGGCATGCTTATTGAAAGCATTTTAACAGAGGCAGTAAAAGCGTATTTGTCATTAGTAGGATATAGACCTGTCATATCGCACAATAAATCACACTCTCTATTTAGGGGCAAAGATGAAAACAGTTAACCAGTTGATTAAGGAAATGAATACGTTAAAGTCCAATTTGCATCAAAAGGACTTTTTGTTGACTTGGGAGCAAAGCCGTGAAGAGCTGGAATTGGTGCTCAAGTTGGCTGAATCGTTGAAAACCATGCGTTCAGAGAATATTGCGACCAAGGTATTTAATAGTGGCTTAGGTATTTCAGTTTTCCGTGATAACTCAACACGTACCCGTTTTTCCTATGCGTCAGCACTCAACCTGCTGGGTTTGGCACAGCAAGACCTGGATGAAGGTAAATCCCAGATCGCCCACGGTGAAACCGTGCGTGAAACAGCGAACATGATTTCATTTTGCGCAGATGCTATCGGTATCCGTGATGATATGTATCTGGGGGCAGGTAATGCCTATATGCGTGAAGTGGGTGAAGCACTGGACGAAGGTTTTGAAAAAGGTGTTCTGCCGCAACGTCCTGCACTGGTCAATTTACAATGTGATATCGACCACCCTACTCAGTCAATGGCTGATCTGGCCTGGTTGCAGGAGCATTTCGGTAGCCTGGAAAATCTGAAAGGCAAGAAGATCGCCATGACTTGGGCTTATTCACCAAGCTACGGTAAACCGCTGTCAGTACCACAAGGCATTATTGGTCTGATGACCCGTTTTGGGATGAATGTCACGTTGGCCCATCCTGAAGGTTACGATCTGATTCCTGACGTGATCGAAGTTGCCAAGAATAATGCAGCAACCTCTGGTGGCAGTTTCCAACAGGTGACATCAATGGCAGAAGCGTTCCAGGGGGCGGATATTGTTTATCCTAAATCTTGGGCACCTTATAAGGTGATGGAACAACGTACTGACCTGTTGCGTGCCAATGACCATGATGGCCTGAAAGCGTTGGAAAAACAGTGCCTGGCACAGAATGCCCATCACAAAAACTGGCACTGCACCGAAGAGATGATGAAGCTCACCAAAGGCGGTGAAGCGCTGTATATGCACTGCTTGCCAGCGGATATCACCGATGTGTCCTGTAGTGAAGGTGAAGTTTGCGCCAGCGTGTTTGAGAAGTACCGCATTGCCACCTATAAGGAAGCCAGTTGGAAGCCATATATTATCGCCGCGATGATCATGGCGCGCAAATTCCCCAACCCAGGTCTGGTGTTGAATCAATTACTGCAAGAAGCAGAAAAACGCATTAAATAAACCAGCTCTGGTCAGGAACACCTGCGGGTGTTCCTGAATTATGAACTGTCAATATGACCAGAGGAGGTAAGGTTATGTCGGTTTTTTCATTGAAAATGGATATTGAGGATAACCGTAATTTTAACGGAGAAACGTCTCCACTGTTCTCACGCGCGGAAGCACAGAAAGCGCGGGAGTTTCATAAAAAAATTACCGGATATCAGCCTACACCACTATGCGCGTTGAATGATCTTGCTCATTTGTTTGGCGTGCGGAAAATTCTGGTAAAAGATGAATCCAAACGTTTCAGTTTAAATGCCTTCAAAATGCTGGGTGGTGCCTATGCTATCGCCCGGTTGTTATGTGAAAAGTATCACGTTGATATCAGCACTTTTTCGTTTGAAAAATTTAAATCCTCACTGAACGAGAAAATGACCTTCGCCACGACCACTGATGGTAACCACGGTCGGGGGGTTGCCTGGGCAGCCAAACAATTAGGGCAACACGCCGTGGTGTATATGCCAAAAGGCTCTGCTCAGGAGCGGGTCGACCATATTCTCAATCTTGGTGCGGAATGTATCGTTACTGACATGAACTATGACGATACCGTGCGGCTGACCATGAAAACCGCCAAAGAACGGGGTTGGGAAGTGGTACAGGACACCGCCTGGGAAGGATATACCAAGATCCCAACCTGGATTATGCAAGGTTATGCCACCTTGGCGGATGAAGCGATCGAGCAGATGTATCAGATGAAAATTGACCGGCCAACCCATGTGTTTTTACAAGCGGGGGTCGGTGCCATGGCCGGGGGCGTATTGGGCTATTTGGTGGATGTGTTTGGTGCTGACAAACTGCACTCGGTGATCGTAGAGCCTGAGTTGGCTGATTGTATGTATCGTTCTGGCGTCAAAGGCGAAATCGTTAATGTGGGTGGCGATATGGCCACCATTATGGCGGGGTTGGCCTGTGGAGAACCTAACCCGCTGGGTTGGCCGCTGATACGTAACTGCGCCACGCAGTTTATCTCTTGTCAGGATAGCGTGGCGGCATTAGGCATGCGCGTTCTCGGCAATCCACTGGGTGATGACCCGCGCATTATTTCTGGCGAGTCAGGCGCGGTTGGGCTTGGGGTACTGGCTGCGGTGCACTATAGCCCACAGCGGAAAGAACTGATGGAAAGGCTCGGCCTCAATAGTCAATCCGTCGTCTTGTTGATCAGTACGGAAGGCGACACCGACGTTAAGCATTATCGCGAAGTGGTATGGGAAGGGAAATGTCCTGTGTGAAAGGCTTAATTTATTAAGCAGCAGCGGGACCCTCAGATTATGTCATCTCTCGTATGGACGAGAGGCAATAAAAGATTGGAGAACAGAACATAATGGCCAAGCAAATTCCTTTTGAAATGGTGTTAGAAAAAGCCTACCAATATAAAGATGAGATGGCGCGTTTCCTGCGGGATATGATTGCTATACCCAGTGAAAGTTGTGACGAAAAGCTGGTGGTGCAATGTATCAAGAAAGAGATGGAGAAAGTCGGTTTCGATAAAGTTGAGATTGACCCGATGGGCAACGTCTTGGGCTATATCGGCCATGGCCCGCACCTGATTGCCATGGATGCGCACATTGATACCGTCGGCATCGGTAATATTAAAAACTGGAATTTCGATCCCTATAAAGGGATGGAAGATGATGAAATTATCGGGGGTCGCGGTGCATCGGACCAGGAAGGCGGTATGGCTTCCATGGTGTATGCAGGTAAAATCATCAAGGACTTGGGGCTGGAAGATCAATATACCTTGCTGGTCACCGGCACTGTGCAGGAAGAAGACTGCGATGGCCTGTGCTGGCAGTATATTATTGAGCAATCCAAGATCCGTCCGGAGTTTGTCGTCAGTACTGAACCTACCGATTGCCAGATTTACCGTGGGCAACGTGGCCGTATGGAAATCCGCATTGATGTACAAGGTATCAGTTGCCATGGCTCTGCACCAGAACGTGGCGATAATGCGATTTTCAAAATGGGGCCGATCCTCAATGAGTTGCAGGAATTAGCGGGCAACTTGGGCCATGATGATTTCCTGGGTAAAGGAACGCTGACGGTCTCCGAGATTTTCTTCACCTCACCGAGCCGTTGTGCTGTAGCAGATAGCTGTGCAGTATCTATCGACCGCCGTCTCACCTGGGGTGAAACCTGGGAAGGGGCATTGGACGAGATCCGTGCGTTACCGGCAGTGAAAGCCGCTAAAGCAACCGTATCCATGTATAACTACGACCGTCCTTCTTACACCGGTCTGGTTTATCCCACTGAATGTTACTTCCCTACCTGGAAAGTAGAAGAAGACCACATTACGGTGAAAACATTAAGTAAAGCCTATCAGCAGTTGTTCAAGAAAAAACCGGTGGTGGACAAGTGGACTTTCTCCACCAATGGCGTATCCATTATGGGGCGTCACGGTATTCCAGTGATCGGTTTTGGTCCAGGTAAAGAGCCTGAAGCCCATGCGCCGAATGAGAAAACCTGGAAAGAGCATCTGGTGACCTGTGCTGCCATGTATGCGGCAATTCCGTTGGTTTATCTGGAAGAACTGAAGTAAGTGTTGAACCTTGCCCCGGCAGTTTTTGCCGGGGCTGTTTTTTTCAGGGGCACCAGCGATGAAAAAACTCATCAAGAACGGCATTCTGGTGGATAGCGAAGGGCAGTATTCGCAAGATTTGTTGCTTGAAGATGGCGTGATTATTCAACGGGACGCCATGATTGAGCCCGATGCTCACTGCGAGGTAATTGATGCCTCTGGTTGCTATGTGATGCCCGGGGGCATTGATGTCCATACCCACTTTAATATTGATGTCGGCATAGCACGCAGTTGCGATGACTTTTACAGTGGTACCCGTGCGGCAGCCTGTGGCGGTACCACCACCATTATCGACCATATGGGCTTTGGCCCCGCAGGCTGTTCACTCCATCATCAGCTCAATGTCTACCATCAGTATGCTGAGGGTAATGCAGTCATCGATTATGGTTTTCACGGCGTCATCCAGCATATTAATGACGGCATTCTGAAAGAAATGAATAGCATGGTCCATGATGAAGGGATCAGCAGCTTCAAATTCTATCTGACCTATCTCTACAAATTGGATGATGCGGATGTCTTGCGCGCTTTATGGCAATTAAAGCAGGTGGGGGCACTGACGACGGTTCATCCAGAAAATGATGCCGCCATTGCATTTCGCCGAGCGGCGCTGATTGCGGCGGGTAAAACAGCACCGATTCATCATGCTTTAAGTCGCCCTGTGGAGTGTGAAGCGGAAGCGATCAGCCGGATGATTAACCTGGCCGAGTTGGCTGATAATACACCGCTCTATATCGTTCATTTATCCAGTGCGTTAGGGCTGGACTACTTACGCCTGGCACGCAGGCAGCGGCAACCGGTCTGGGTTGAAACTTGCCCGCAGTATCTGTTGCTTAATGAGCAGTGTTATCTGCGTGAAGACGGTTTGAAATACATTCTTAGTCCACCACTGCGCAATCAGCAGCAGGTGGATCGCCTATGGGTGGGCATTACCGATGGATCAATTGATACGGTAGCCACCGACCACTGCAGTTTCCCTTATCATCAGCGGCTAGAAATGTCACAAGGCAACTTTACCCGCTGCCCCAATGGCCTGCCCGGGGTTGAGAACCGCATGGCACTACTATTTTCCCATGGTGTGATGAGCGGACGAATTTCACCTTCGCGTTTTGTCGCGCTTACCAGCAGTAACCCGGCGCGGTTGTTTGGCCTATGGCCACGTAAAGGCAGTTTAAACCTGGGTGCGGATGCGGATGTGGTGATCATTGATCCGCGCCAGTCCAGGGTTATCAGCCATAACCAGTTGCATGATAACGCAGATTATTCCCCTTATGAGGGCTTCCATTGCCAAGGTGCGGTGGTGTTGACGATATGCCGGGGTGAAATCGTGGCGCGCAATGGTGAATTTACCGGTCGACGGGGATATGGGCAGTTTTTGCGCCGCCGCCCCTTTAATGCCGAGATTGCCGCAAAAATGGGATAACGAAGGTAATTATCTGAACGATCATATTATTAATATTTATTTATGGATTATCTCTCCCCTAAAGGAACAGATTAGGCGGAACTAACATTGAGCTAAAACGAGGTTCAGCATGAAGAAGAAAATAGTATTGGCACTAGGTGGCAACGCATTGGGGGAAGGTCTGGCAGAACAGATGCAGGCAGTAAAGACCACGGCACGGGCGATCGTTGATTTAATTGCCCACGGTCATCAGGTGGTGGTGACTCATGGTAATGGCCCGCAAGTGGGGATGATCAACCTGGCATTTGAGGCTGCCGCCAAAACTGAAGCCCATACGCCGATGTTACCTATGTCAGTCTGTGTTGCTTTAAGCCAGGGGTACATTGGTTATGATCTGCAAAATGCGCTACGTGAAGAGTTGTTGGATCGTAATATCGACAAACCAGTGGCAACGCTGATTACCCAGGTGATCGTCAGTGCCGATGATCCGGCTTTCCTTAATCCCACCAAGCCCATCGGCTCCTTCTTTACTGAGGCGGAAGCCAAGGTGATGACCAAGAACGGTTATAACATGAAGGAAGATGCCGGGCGGGGTTATCGTCGCGTGGTTGCCTCACCTAAGCCAGTGGATATTGTGGAGAAAGAAACAGTACGCACTATGATGGACGCCGGGCAGGTGGTGATTACCGTTGGTGGTGGGGGTATCCCGGTAATAGCGGAGGGGCATCACCTGCGGGGTGCCAGTGCGGTGATTGATAAAGATTGGGCGAGCGCCAAACTGGCTGAGATGATCGATGCTGATATGTTGATCATCCTGACTGCTGTAGAGAAAGTGGCGATTAACTTTGGCAAGCCGAATGAGCAGTGGCTAGATAAATTGAGTGTGAGTGATGCACAACGTTTTATTGCCGAAGAGCATTTTGCTAAAGGTTCTATGCTGCCGAAAGTGGAAGCCGCAGTGGCTTTTGCCGAGTCTAAACCTGGGCGTCAGGCGCTGATTACGGTCTTAAGCAAGGCCCAAGAGGGGATTGAAGGGAAAACCGGGACGGTAATTAGCTATTAATGATGGGGGTGTTTAATATCGGTCGCCTTACATTCTCCATTCTATGCGTGGGTTGTGTCTGCGACCGAATCAGAATAGAAAAAATTCATTCTTTTGCTTTTATCGTGGCATATTTCGGTCGCCATGCATTTTTCATCCCATGAACGAGTTGCGTCTGCGACCGAATTAGGGGCCAAAGGCGTGGCCCCTAATAACCCGCGCCTTTACCAATTATATGGCCTTCGGCAATGACTTGGTTCGTTCATAATTTTGCTTTTATCGTGGCATATTTCGGTCGCCATGCATTTTTCATCCCATGAACGAGTTGTATCTGCGACCGAATTAGGGGCCAAAGGCGTGGCCCCTAATAACCCGCGCCTTTGCCAAATCAGTCGGTCGCTGCGCGACTCCCCTCACTACGCTACGGCACATCACGGCCGGCTGCTACAGGCA
>NZ_JBXUGO010000025.1:0-62405 GCF_057180565.1 Serratia sp. HNCC26DJ244
CGTCTGTAGCAGCCGGCCGTGATGCGAAGTGATGTAGTGAAGGGAGTCGCGCAGCGACCGACTGATTTGGCAAAGGCGCGGGTTATCAGGGGCCACGCCTTTGGCCCCTGATTCGGTCGCAAGCGCAATAAGTTTATAAGATGGAAAACGTAAGGCGACCGAAATTTGACACAGTAAATGCAAGATAATGAATTTTTTTTCTATTTTTATGCATTTTTCTTAAAGAATATGTTGTGGGGATTCCTCAGGTCAGGAACCGATTTGAACAGCGCTTTCGCTGATCCACAGAGTGAACCTCGTGGAAGATGTTTATTAATTTCTACGAGACATAGCCCACGATGTGACTAAGATGAGTGAGGGCAGCCCAACCCTACTGCTTGAAGGGTGACGGGAAGATGCCAAATGAGGCCAACAACCGTGTGGCAATGACTGTCGGACAATAACTGTGTGAGAGTAACTAACAGGAGCAACTATGTATAAGCAGGTATTGGATTTTTGGTTTGAAGAGATTGACCCGCGCATGTGGTTTAAGAAAGATGATGAGTTTGATCGCTTGTTGCATCAGCGCTTCGGCCAGTTGTGGCACGCGGCAGCGCAGGGGGAACTGGCCCATTGGCGTGAGACGATTACTGGGCGATTGGCAGAAATTATTGTCCTTGACCAATTTAGTCGGAATTTGTTTCGCAACACGCCACGCTCCTTTTCCTGTGACGCTATGGCGTTGGTGCTGGCACAAGAAGCGATCTCCAGCGGATTAGACACCACGTTGCCTGATGTACAACGCGGTTTTCTCTATTTGCCGTTTATGCACTCTGAATCTGCGCTGATTCACCAGCAGGCTTTATTGCTCTTTCGCCAATTAAATAATGCTAATCAGTTGGAGTATGAGATACGCCACAAAGCGATCATTGACCGCTTTGGTCGTTACCCCCACCGCAACGCGATATTAGGCCGTGAATCAACGCCTGAGGAACTGGAATTTCTACGCCAACCGGGGTCGGGTTTTTAACGGTTTTTTCAAGGAGGATAAACGGCTAGAGGTGTTGGTGCTACAGCGCCTAACCAGGTTGACTGCTTATTAACAGACTGATAATACGTTGTTTTTATTCTATTCAGTTATTTCAATGCACAAAAAATTCTAAGTAGACTCATTTTAACCCTTGCTGACAAGTTTGTGCTTTACATCCCTTGCCGCGCTAAATATAGTCGAAAAACGGCGAATAATTATTATCTCCCTGTTTCTCATAGGGCATTTAACCTGGCCATGGCGTTCACGACCAACGCGTTGGCGCTCTCATTGATATACATGTAATGGGTACCTACCACTGAACGTTTATCGGGAAAGGGACATGACCGACACCGTTATTTTACCATTGGGCACCAGCGAACTGATATTACCGCCACAGCGCGTGTTAGCAGTGAGTCATCTTGGGGTGCAATTTCGTCAGGAAGATCAAATCGTCGAGGCGGTTCATGATCTCTCTTTTGAGGTTGACCGTGGGGAGACCTTGGCGATTGTCGGTGAATCGGGATCCGGCAAGTCGGTCACTTCCCTGGCATTAATGCGCTTGGTGGAGCAGGGTGGCGGTGAGTTAACCCAAGGGAGTCTCTATTTCCGCCGTCGTAACGGGCAGGTGCTGGATCTGGCCAAGGCAAAACAAGGCACTTTGCGGACGTTACGTGGTGCTGATATGGCGATGATCTTTCAGGAACCGATGACGTCACTTAATCCGGTATTTCCGGTTGGCGAGCAGATCGCGGAATCCATACGTTTACATCAGGGAATGAATCACCGTAGCGCCCGGCAAGAAGCATTGCATATGCTTGACCTGGTGCGTATTCCTGAAGCAAAAAATGTACTGGATCGTTACCCACATCAGCTATCTGGCGGCATGCGTCAACGGGTGATGATCGCCATGGCATTATCGTGCAAACCGGTATTGTTGATTGCTGATGAATCCACCACGGCGCTGGATGTCACTATTCAGGCACAAATTCTGCAGTTAATCCGCGTATTACAGCAAGAAATGCAGATGGGGGTGATCTTCATTACCCATGATATGGGGGTGGTGGCGGAAATTGCTGATCGCGTCCTGGTGATGCGTCAGGGGCAGAAGGTGGAACAAGGGAATGTCGGTTCGCTGTTTGCTGCACCACAGCAACGCTATACCCGTGAATTGCTGGCGGCGGTACCTCGTTTAGGGGCGATGGCGCAGAAAGACTTTCCGGAAAAATTCCCTTTACTGGGGGACCAACAGGCAGAGCAGCCGCAAGATACCATACCGGCTGGCGCTACGCCGATCCTGCAGGTAAAAGCGTTAAGCACGCATTTCGATTTACGTAGCGGCATCTTCAACCGTGTTACACGCCGTGTCCATGCGGTGGAGAATGTCAGTTTTGATCTCTACCCTGGCGAAACCCTGGGGTTGGTGGGGGAGTCGGGTTGTGGTAAATCCACCACCGGCCGTTCATTACTCAAGTTAGTTGAGAGTCAGCACGGCACTATTATTTTCAATGGTCAGCAGATCAATCAATTGCAAGGTTCGGCCTTGCAGCATCTGCGGCGTGATATTCAGTTTATTTTCCAAGACCCTTACGCTTCCCTTGATCCGCGTTTGACGGTGGGCTTCTCGATTATGGAACCGTTGTTGGTGCATAACGTTGCTCGGGGGGAGAGTGCAGAAAAACGCGTCGCCTGGTTATTGGAGCGTGTCGGATTGAAACCTGAACATGCGCGGCGTTACCCGCACGAGTTTTCCGGCGGGCAGCGCCAGCGTATCTGCATTGCCCGAGCGTTGGCGCTTAATCCGAAAGTGGTGATTGCCGATGAAGCGGTGTCAGCATTGGATGTTTCCATACAGGCACAAATCGCCAATTTACTGCTCGATTTGCAGCGTGAACTGGGGATTGCCTTTCTGTTTATTTCCCATGATATGGCAGTGGTAGAGCGTATTTGCCACCGCGTGGCGGTGATGTATCTGGGGCAGATAGTTGAGATTGGCCCACGTCGTGCGGTGTTTGATAACCCACAACACGCCTATACCCGTAAGTTGATGGCGGCGGTGCCGGTGGCTGATCCGGCTTATGAACGTCAACCCCAGCCACTGCTGGTGGATGAAATACCCAGCCCGATCCGCGCGCTGGGGGATGAACCCGTTACTGCACCGTTAGTGCAGGTGGGGCCCGGGCACTTTGTGGCTCGGCACCCTATCGCCGGTGCATTT
Source organism: Serratia sp. HNCC26DJ244 (assembly GCF_057180565.1). Lineage (NCBI taxonomy): Bacteria > Pseudomonadati > Pseudomonadota > Gammaproteobacteria > Enterobacterales > Yersiniaceae > Serratia > Serratia sp. HNCC26DJ244. The sequence goes on from NZ_JBXUGO010000025.1 coordinate 3,225, forward strand.
TAGCCTTGCTCAAGAGGAAGAGCCTTATGAATAAGCAAAAACTCCAGCGTCATCTTCTGGCCACGGTACTGTTGGCGATGACTGCGGGCCCAGCCTGGGCCGCCAAAGATGCGGTCATTGCTGTGGCGTCCAACTTCACCACCCTCGATCCCTACGATGCTAACGATACTTTGTCGCAGGCAGTAGCCAAATCCTTCTATCAGGGGCTGTTTGGCTTTGATAAAGACATGAAACTGGTGAATGTGCTGGCAGACAGCTATCAGGTGAGCAGCGATGGCTTGACCTACACCGTCAAGTTGCATCCCGGGGTGAAATTCCATGATGGCAGTGCTTTCGATGCCGCCGCAGTGAAAGTGAATCTCGATCGCGCCAGTAATCCTGATAACCACCTTAAGCGCTACAATCTGTTCAAAATGATTGATAAAACCGAAGTGGTGGACCCCAGCACGGTGAACATCGTGTTGAAAACACCATTTTCTGCCTTTATCAACAACCTGGCACACCCGGCAGCAGTGATGATTTCACCTGCTGCCCTTCAGCAGTATGGTAAAGAGATCGGTTTCCACCCGGTGGGTACCGGGCCATACCAGTTTGAAACCTGGAACCAGACCGATTTTGTCAAAGTGAAAAAGTTTGATGGCTATTGGCAAGCTGGCTTGCCGAAGCTCGATAGCATCACCTGGCGTCCGGTGGTGGATAACAACACCCGAGCGGCGATGCTGCAAACCGGTGAAGCCACCTTTGCTTTCCCGATTCCTTATGAGCAGGCCAAGGTGCTGGAGAAAAACGACAAGTTGGATCTGGTGGCCGCGCCCTCCATCCTGCAACGTTATATCAGCCTGAATGTGACGCAGAAACCGTTCGATAACCCGAAAGTACGTCAGGCGCTGAATTATGCCATCAATAAAGATGCGCTGATTAAAGTGGCTTTTTCAGGCTATGCGGTACCAGCAGAAGGGCCAGTGCCACCGGCCATCGATTTTGCTACCCGCTATCAGCCTTGGCCATACGACCCAGCCAAAGCGCGTGAACTATTAAAAGAGGCCGGTTATCCCGATGGCTTTACCACCACACTGTGGTCCTCCCATAACCACAGTACCGCGCAGAAAGTGCTGCAGTTTGCCCAGCAACAATTGGCGCAGGTGGGGGTGAAAGTGAGCGTTACGGCGATGGATGCTGGGCAGCGCGCAGCACAGGTGGAAAGCGTGGGGGTGAAGGATACCGGGGTGCGGATGTTCTATACCGGTTGGTCGGCTTCCACCGGTGAGGCGGATTGGGCACTTTCGCCACTGTTCTCTACCCAAGCGGCACCACCCAAACAGTTCAACACCGCTTTCTACAGTAACCCACAGGTAGATAAAGATTTGGCTGATGCCTTGGCCACCACCGATCGCACGCAAAAACAGGCGCTGTATAAAGATGCGCAGGACCATATCTGGGCAGATGCCCCATGGATATTCCTGGCCACTGAACGTTTGCTCTCGGCCAATAACAAGCAGTTGAGCGGTTTCTACGTGATGCCAGATACCTCATTCAACTTTGATCAGGCAGATATGAAATAGCGCAGGGCACTCCCTGTTGGGCTGGAAAGCCCAGAGGGAGTGATGGCCTGAATCTGGATATGCGTAATGCTTAATTATTTTATAAAACGCCTGCTGGGCTTGATCCCAACACTGTTGATCGTAGCGGTGTTGGTGTTTTTGTTTGTGCATCTGCTGCCGGGGGATCCGGCACGCTTGGTGGCGGGGCAAGATGCCGATGAAACCGTGGTCCAATTGGTGCGTCAGGATTTAGGGCTGGATAAGCCATTGCCCCAGCAGTTTGTGCATTTCCTGGCCAATATAGTGCGAGGGGATTTTGGTACCTCGATGGTTTCCAAGCGCCCAGTAAGTGAAGAGATTGCTTCGCGTTTTATGCCAACCTTCTGGCTCACGCTGGCCAGCATGATGTGGGCGGTTATCCTGGGTATGGCGATTGGTATCGTTTCTGCGGTATGGCGTAACCGTTGGCCAGATCGCTTGGGGATGACACTGGCCGTTTCTGGCATCTCTTTTCCGGCTTTTGCTTTGGGCATGCTGTTGATGCAGGTGTTTTCGGTTAATCTCGGTTGGCTGCCTGCCGTGGGGGCCGATAGCTGGCGACATTATATTTTACCCTCTATCACCCTGGGTGCGGCGGTGGCGGCAGTGATGGCCCGGTTTACCCGTGCTTCGTTTGTGGAAGTGATGCAGGAAGATTATATGCGTACCGCTCGTGCCAAAGGGGTGCGAGAGTCGTTGGTGATCGTCAAACATGGGCTGCGTAACGCCATGATCCCGGTGGTCACCATGATGGGGTTGCAGTTTGGTTTTCTGCTTGGTGGCTCGATTGTTGTCGAAAAAGTATTTAACTGGCCGGGGCTAGGGCGTTTACTGGTGGACTCGGTGGAAATGCGTGATTATCCGGTGATTCAGGCGGAGGTATTACTGTTTTCGCTGGAGTTTATTTTGATCAATCTGTTGGTGGATATGCTGTATGCGGCAATCAACCCTTCAATTCGCTATCAATAGGCAGGCCGCATGATGAAGTATTGGCGGCGTAATGCTGCACTTAAGGCCATGCCGACTATCAACCCTGATAGGGTGCGTACACCGTGGCACGAATTCTGGCGTCGTTTTCAGCGCCAGCCGCTGGCCATGTCGGCGGGGGTGTTTGTACTGTTAATGATTGTTGCTGCCTTGTTGGCACCTTATCTGGCCCCTTACGATGCGGAAAACTACTTCGATTATGACCGGCTCAACGAAGGCCCTTCGCTGGCCCATTGGTTAGGGGTTGATTCATTGGGGCGGGATATTTTCAGCCGCATCCTGATGGGGGCACGAATTTCCTTAACTGCCGGTATCTTCTCGGTATTGCTGGGGGGCGTGATCGGTACCGTGCTCGGCTTGTTGGCGGGTTATTACGAAGGCTGGTGGGATCGCATCGTGATGCGCATTAGCGATGTACTGTTTGCCTTCCCGGGTATTTTGCTGGCCATCGGTGTGGTGGCAATTATGGGGAGCGGCATGGCAAATGTGATTGTCGCGGTGGCTATCTTTAGTATCCCGGCGTTTGCCCGCTTGGTGCGTGGTAATACCTTGGTGTTGAAGCACCTGACCTATATTGAATCTGCCCGCAGTATTGGTGCTTCTGACTGGACCATTATGTTGCGGCATATTTTGCCCGGTACCATTTCGTCAATTGTGGTTTACTTTTCCATGCGTATCGGTACGTCGATTATCACTGCGGCCAGTTTGTCGTTTCTTGGGCTGGGGGCTCAGCCACCGACCCCGGAATGGGGTGCCATGCTTAATGAGGCGCGGGCAGATATGGTGATTGCTCCGCATGTGGCGATTTTCCCAAGCTTGGCAATTTTCCTTACCGTGTTGGCGTTCAACTTGTTGGGTGATGGCTTGCGAGATGCGTTGGATCCTAAATTGAAAGGGTGAGCCATTTGTTGTATTTCCCCTCTTTGCAGAGGGGAAACGCCATCATTTGATCAGATGCTCGGCATGAAAGCGCAGATGATCCTCGATAAAAGTGGCGATGGTGAAGTAGCTGTGATCATACCCAGGTTGCATGCGTAGCGTTAATGGCCAGTCAAGCTGCTGGGCCAGTTTAACCAGCGTGGCGGGTTGCAGTTGTTCGGCAAGAAACGGGTCGGCATCGCCTTGGTCGATCAGCACCGGTAGTTTCTCCGCACCATTGGCCAGCAGATGGCAACTGTCGTACTGCAACCACTGGCTTTCATCATCACCCAGATAAGCCGCCAATGCCTTGCGGCCCCAGGGCACCTGACAGGGATTGACGATTGGGGCGAAAGCGGACACGGAATGGAAACGTTGCGGATGGCGAAAGGCTATCATCAGCGCCCCATGTCCCCCCATCGAATGACCGGCAATCGACCGCCGATCACTGACGTTGAAATGCTGCTTAATCAACGCCGGCAGTTCGTCACTGATGTAGTCATACATGTGGAAATGCCGATCCCACGGAGCTTGGGTGGCATTGAGATAGAACCCCGCGCCTTGGCCCAGATCGTAGTTCTCATCATTGGGTACGTCATCACCACGTGGGCTGGTGTCTGGCATCACCAGGATCAATCCTAACTCGGCGGCAATACGTTGGGCACCGGCCTTCAGCGTAAAGTTTTCATCATTGCAGGTCAGCCCAGAAAGCCAGTACAGCACTGGCGCTGGGCTATTATCATACTGTGGCGGCAGATAGAGGCTGAAGTTCATATGACAATTCAGACTCTGCGCTGTATGACGGTAACGTCGTTGCCAGCCACCGAACAGTCGGTGCTCTTCAAGAAGTTCTAGTGACGTGTTCACCCTCAGCCTCCTGGCTTATTTATCGAAATGGCTTATTCATCGAAATGGATCACTGAACGGATCGATTTGCCTTCATGCATCAGCTCGAACGCGTGGTTAATTTCATCCAGCCCCATGGTGTGAGTAATGAAATCATTTAGCGCGAACTCACCGTCCAGATAACGTTGCACGATACCCGGCAACTGGCTACGGCCTTTCACACCGCCAAATGCGGAACCGCGCCACACGCGCCCGGTGACCAGTTGGAATGGGCGGGTAGCGATCTCTTCGCCCGCCCCGGCGACACCGATAATCACCGATTCACCCCATCCCTTGTGGCAGCACTCCAACGCGGAACGCATCACATTGACGTTGCCGATACACTCAAATGAGAAATCGACGCCACCGTCGGTCAGTTCTACGATCACTTCCTGAATCGGCTTAGGGTAATCGTTCGGGTTGATCAGGTCGGTGGCACCCAGTTTACGAGCCAAATCGAACTTACTGGTGTTGATGTCAATGCCAATGATGCGGCTGGCACCGGCCATTTGAGCACCGATGATCGCCGAAAGCCCAATGCCACCCAAACCGAAAATGGCCACCGTATCGCCTGCTTTTACCTTGGCGGTGTTGAGCACTGCGCCCATCCCGGTGGTGACCCCACAACCCAGCAGACAGACCTCTTCCAACGGGGCTGCTTTGCTGATTTTTGCCAGTGAGATTTCAGAGACTACCGTGCGTTCAGCGAAGGTTGAGGTGCCCATATAGTGGAAAATGGGTTTGCCATCTTTAAAGAAGCGGGTAGTGCCATCGGGCATCAATCCCTTGCCTTGAGTGGCACGGATCGCTTGGCAAAGGTTGGTTTTGCCGGATTTACAGAATTTGCACTCGCCACACTCCGGTGTATACAGCGGGATAACATGATCACCCACAGCGACGCTGGTGACCCCTTCACCAATCGCCTCGACGATACCAGCACCCTCATGCCCGAGGATCGCCGGGAATACGCCTTCAGGATCTTTGCCTGACAGGGTATAGGCATCGGTGTGACAAACACCGCTGGCCACAATCCTCACCAACACTTCACCTTTCTGCGGCGGCATCAGATCGACTTCTTCTATTGTCAGCGGTTGGTTTGGGCCCCAAGCCACAGCTGCACGGGTTTTGATCATGTCCATTCTTATTTCCTTGTGTAATGTACTTGGGTATAAACACCAGCTCACGTTGCTTGGCGTGGTGGTCGCTAACTAAAACAGGTTTAAGCGATAAGTATGCAGGGTATAGTGAGGTATTTCACGCTATAACATGATTCATTTTTTGCGTAATTTGCGCTGCGGCATGATGGCGGCAACTTTTTTAACCGATTAGGGATATTCATGGCGTTAAGAATTGCTTTGAGTGGTTTTATTGCACTGATTGTGGCAATGGGTATTGGCCGCTTTGCTTTTACGCCGCAGGTGCCGTTGATGATTGCAGAGCATCAGTTCAGCCTGACGGGTGCCGGGTTGGTAGCGGCCCTGAACTATCTGGGGTATCTGTTCGGGGCTTATGACGCCATGCGTGCCAGTCATCATGTGGAGCGCCGTTTGTGGTTAGGGATAGGGGGAGCGGTAGGGCTGACCTTGTTTTCTGCCGTGATAGATGGCGTATGGTGGCATGGTGCGGTGCGTTTTGCTGTGGGTTGGGCAAGTGGCTGGTCGCTGGTACTGGTGGCTGCCTGGGCTAACGAGCGCTTGGCTCATTATGGTCATCCGGCGCTGAGTGCTGTGGTATTCGCTGGTCCTGGTACCGGGATCTTTATCAGCGGTATGTTAGCAGTAGCAATCCATAGTTTGGCCCTGAGTGCTTCACAAGCCTGGTTGGTTTATGGCGGATTGGCTTTGGTATTGGCGGGGATGATTAGCGTTAATCTGCCACGGGCGGGCGAGTGGCACCGTCCTGATGAGCCTGTAGTTCTACTGGTATTGACCCCTGCGCTGAAGCGCTTGGTATGGAGCTATAGTCTGGCGGGTTTCGGTTATATCTTGCCAGCGACATTTCTCTCACAAATGGCTACGGTTCGTTTTCCTGGCAGTCTGTTTGCTCAGTTTGTTTGGCCAGTTTTTGGTGCTGCTGCGGTGTTGGGCATTATTATTGGTATCCTGACTCGTCATCAACTGACCACGCAAACCCGTTTGGCCATCACTTTATGGGTTCAGGCATTGGGAGTGTTGAGTGCGCAGGTCGTACCGGGGATCTCTGGCCTGATTCTGGGGGCGCTGTTAACGGGGGGAGGGATGATGAGTGTGGTACAACTGGCGATTCAACATGGCCGAGAATTGGCACCTAATCATGCCCGTTATATGGCTGGATTACTAACCACGGGTTATGCGGTTGGGCAACTGGTGGGCCCGATGCTTTCAGCACTGTCCACGGTCTTGACCCACAGCCTCGAGCCGGCCTTATATGTGGCAGTGGCCGGGTTGGTAATTGCTGGTCTGTTAGTGATTAATACACCAACACGTGCCATGGCATGCAAGTCAACATTGCCCTGATTGAATTCAATTCAATCAGAAGGGCTCATATCAATCTACTGTGAACTGATTGCAGAAATTTCATTCCAGGATGAAATACAATCACTGGATAAAAGACGCATTCTCATTTAGAGTGGAACGAAATATGATCGGGCTCACGTTCTATACCCAAATAATTCAAATGGAATTAACAAGCTGACAGTTTGGATCGAAATGAGTATAGGTAGGGTCAAGCCGTCTGCTGGAGAGATATCGCCATGACATTATTAAGCAAAGAAGCTGCACTGGTTCACGCTGCACTTGAGTCGCGTGGGTTGGAAACCCCACTGCGCGGGGAAATGCTGGACAGTGAAACACGCAAGCGCCGTATTCAAGAGCATATGACGGAAATCATGCAGTTGCTGAATCTTGATTTATCCGATGACAGCCTGGCTGAAACCCCGAAGCGCATTGCGAAAATGTATGTTGATGAAATATTTTCCGGTTTGGATTATGCCAACTTCCCGAAAATTACGCTGATCGAGAACAAGATGAAAGTGGATGAAATGGTGACGGTGCGTGATATTACGCTGACCAGCACCTGTGAACACCATTTTGTGACTATTGATGGTAAAGCCACGGTGGCTTATATCCCTAAAGATTCAGTGATTGGCTTGTCGAAGATTAACCGCATTGTACGGTTCTTTGCGCAGCGCCCTCAGGTGCAGGAGCGGATGACTCAGCAGATCCTGCTGGCGTTGCAAACCCTGTTGGGTACCAACAATGTGGCAGTATCGATTGATGCCGTGCATTACTGTGTTAAAGCCAGAGGCGTGCGTGATGCCACCAGTGCCACCACCACCACCTCATTGGGCGGATTGTTCAAGTCCAGCCAAAATACCCGGCAGGAATTTCTGCGTGCGGTACGCCATCATTAATTATGATGCTAGTATAAGGGTATAAAGTCAGGCGCCAATAGGCGCCTTTTTAGTGAACCTGGCACCGCGGTATACAATGAACACCACTAACCCCATCTCTCCGCGCCCCCGTATTGCCACGCTGGATTACGCACGCGGTATTTCTGTGCTCGGTATTTTATTGATGAATATCTCGGCCTTTGGTTTACCGAAAGCTGCCTACCTGAATCCCGCTTATCTTGGTACCCCCTCAACGCCTGATGCCTGGACTTGGGCGGTGTTGGATCTGCTGGTACAGGTGAAGTTTCTGACCTTGTTCGCGTTACTGTTTGGTGCCGGATTACAACTGTTACTGCCACGGGGTAAGCAGTGGATCCGTGCCCGCTTATCCTGGTTGGTGCTGTTTGGTTTGGTGCACAGCATCTTTATGTGGGATGGCGATATTCTGCTGATCTATGGGCTGATTGGCCTAGTGTGCTGGCGGATGGTGCGAGATGCCGCAGATACTTATAGCCTGCTGAAAACTGCTGTAGTGCTGTATCTGATTGGTGTGGCACTACTGTTGCTGTTGGGTTTACTGCCCCACGGTGAACCGAGTAGTTTCTGGTTGCCCAGTACTGCTGAATTGCAATATGAGAAATTCTGGAAACTCCAAGGGGGCGTGGAAGCCTGGCGCAACCGCCTCGATCAGCTCTCTTCTACCCTGTTGGCGATGGGGGTGCAATATGGTTGGCAACTGGCGGGTCTGATGCTGCTGGGGGCCAGTTTGATGCGCAGTGGTTGGCTGAGTCACGCTTATCCTCCTGCCTACTATTTACGTCAGGCGGCTTGGCTGATTCCCCTCTCATTGTTATTACAACTACCCGCTGTAGCGTTGCAATGGCGGTTAAATTGGGATTACCGTTGGAGTGGTTTTCTGCTGCAAGTTCCCCGGGAGCTCGGCTCACCCTTGCAGGCGATGGGCTATTTGGCACTGATTTACGGTTATTGGCCCAAGTTATCAAAATTGCGTATCAGCGCGGGATTAGCACTGGTTGGGCGCATGGCGTTGAGTAGTTACCTACTGCAAACCGTGGTCTGCACCACACTGTTCTACCGTTTAGGGTTTTATCAGCAATTCGACCGCTTACAACTGCTGGCGATCGTGCCCTTGGTCTGGTTGGTTAATCTGTTGTTTTCCGCATTCTGGTTACGCTATTTCAAGCAAGGGCCAGTTGAGTGGCTATGGCGAAAGTTGACTTCTCTGGCCGTGGGGAAGCCCGGCGCGCCCACAGTGGAATAAAAGCGTCGGTATGTGATGGAGTATGGCATGCATGGATGTTTTGGCTTGGCGCGTCAAAACGCCCCGCCCAATGTTTAGAGCGGGGGATGACGTTACAGCAGTGCTGTTGAATTCACCAGCGGAACCCGGGTGGAGACGGCATTTAAGGCGATCAGATGCAGTATTTCACTGACGGTGGTGCAGCAGTCCGGTAATATTGAAACCGCATATTTTTCCGCTGATTTTGAAATGGCAGTATGGGTGACACAGTTCTGCGTCATCATGCCGCAAATCCACAGATCTGTTGCGCCCAACTTTTGTAACTCTTGTTCCAACGTCGTGGCGAAAAAGCTATCGGCAAAGGCTTTCTTGACCACAATGGCATTAGGGGCCGCAGCAACAATTTCAGCATGATTATCGGCACCGGGGGTGTTTTCATTAAAGAATGGCGCAATCCCTTTACTGCTATCAGCAATATGTTGTACCACAATCACCGGAATATTTGCCTGATTGGCTTTATTGATGGCCGCTTTGATATTTTCCAATACCACTTCCGTGTTCCACAGCGGGAATTTACCCTGTGGGAAGTAATCATTCTGTAAGTCGATCACAATCAGTACAGGTTGGCTATGTGTAGTCATAAGAATCACTCTCCTTGGTGGGGAATAGCATTGCCATTAAAACTGGCGCAATGTGCGCTAATAATACCGACAATTAGAGTCTAGCCATAAAGGATCAAATGCTCAGTTCTTTTTTTCTACCGGTGCGGTGCTCTGCTTTTCTGCTGCTAGTTTTTGTTCTAATTCCACTAACTGTTCCGGCGATACGGCAGGGTAGCCCTGTGCGTTTTCAGGTACCTCGTGCAGAGCAGAGATGGGGATTAACGGGCCAAGGAAGCGTGGTTCACGCTTGAGGATATAGAGATCAGTCAATGCGCCCAAGCGAGCGAAAAGCTCCCGTGCACGTACCGTCATGATATTTTTGGGGGAGGGCACCGCATAGCATTGCGCTTGAATCCCCATATGCAAGGCAATAAACAGGGCGCGTTCGCAATGGAAGCGTTGAGTAATGATAATGAAATCGTTGGTGTCAAAAACTTTACGGGTACGCACAATGGAGTCGAGGGTACGAAACCCGGCATAGTCGAGCACGATATCGCTTGGGGGCACGCCGGCAGCAATCAGATCACGACGCATGGTCATGGGTTCGTTATAGCTTTGTTGAGCGTTGTCGCCACTTAACAGCAGGTACTTTACCTTTCCGCTGTTATAGGCGTTGATCGCCCCTTGAATACGGTAGCGGTAATATTGGTTGATCACCCCACTACGATAATATTTGGCGGTACCGAGAACCACACCCACCTGACGTGATGGGAGCGCTTGCAGTTCATCGTAAATATAAGGGGCCGTTTTCCAGCTTATCCAGCGATCGAGCGCAAAAGCTGCCAGCATCAGTATTGAAATGATGGATAACAAGCTAATTATTAGGCGTCTAAACATATCGATGCCTTATGCGCGGGGTTATCGGGATAATTTCAAGGCTACTGTACCTGTACCGTAGACGCAAGCGATGTGCAGCAGACAGCGGGCGTTATGCGTTATTTTTCAGCAATCTTGGATATCTCTCCGGGCAGAACCGATTGCCTGCCCAGAGATTCAGCGGATTGACTCTGCGACTAGTTAAAACGAAGTCCGCTTATAGTTGCGGTAGCGTGGGTGCCAATAGTTGTGTTCAATTGCATTGGTGAGGGCCTTTTCCGAGGTGACCATCGCGACGCCTTGTAGCTGGGCCGCTTTACCTACTGCTATGGCAATACACCGGGAGACCTGTTGAATATTTTCGATACTCGGCAGCAAGGCACCGTGGCCATCGGTTGCCAGTGGTGAACAACTGGCCAATGCGCGGCTGGCTGCCATCAGCATGGCATCGGTAACCCGTGTTGCCCCCGATGCCAGCACCCCAAGGCCGATCCCCGGGAAAATATAGGAGTTATTGCACTGGGCAATCGGGAATTGCTGCTCTTTATAGATAACTGGCGGGAATGGGCTACCGGTGGCTACCAGCGCCGCACCCTCTGTCCAGTTGATAATATCTTCTGGCCGGGCTTCCACGCGGGAGGTCGGGTTGGACAGCGGCATCACAATCGGGCGTGGGCAATGCTGATGCATTTCACGGATAATTTCTTCGGTAAACAGCCCTGGCTGACCGGATACACCAATCAGAACGGTAGGTTTAGCATTACGTACCACTTCCAGCAATGAGATAGCATCGCTCTCAGTATGCCACCCAGCCAGATTTTCGCTTTTTTGTACCAGCTTGCTTTGGAAATCGAGCAAGTTTGGCAGCTTGTCAGTTAACAGACCAAAACGGTCCACCATAAAGACCCTGGCACGGGCTTCTTCTTCGCTCAGCCCTTCGGATTTCATCTGGGCGATGATTTGCTCGGCAATGCCACAACCGGCGGAACCAGCCCCGAGAAAGGTGACAGTCTGGTCGCGTAATTGGCTACCCGCAGCGCGACTGGCGGCAATTAAACTGCCCAGCGTGACGGCAGCTGTGCCTTGGATATCGTCGTTAAAGCAGCATAATTGATCGCGGTAGCGGTTAAGTAGTGGTGTGGCATTGCTCTGGGCAAAGTCTTCAAACTGTAGCAACACATTCGGCCAACGGCGTTTAACCGCCTGGATAAACTCATCAACAAAAGCATAATATTCGTCACCTGAAATACGCGGATGACGCCACCCCATATACAGCGGGTCGTTTAAACGTTGTGGATTATTGGTCCCCACATCCAGCACCACCGGTAAGGTATAAGCTGGGCTGATCCCTCCGCAAGCCGTATAGAGCGAGAGCTTACCGATCGGGATCCCCATACCGCCGATACCTTGATCACCCAAGCCAAGAATACGTTCGCCGTCGGTAACGACGATCACTTTGACATTTTGCTTGGTGGCGTTTTGCAACATATCATCGATATGTTCACGATTGGGATAAGAGATAAATAAGCCACGAGCTCGGCGGTAGATATCGGAAAAATGTTCGCAGGCTTCCCCTACCGTCGGGGTATAGATGATGGGCATCATCTCGCTTAAGTGGCTGTCCAATAACCGATAAAACAGGGTTTCGTTAGTGTCTTGAATATTACGTAGATAGATGTGTTTATCGTTGTCGTTGGTGAAATCCTGATATTGACGATAAGCGCGTTCCATCTGCTCTTCAATAGTCTCTACCGCTTCCGGCAGCAGGCCGTGCAGGTTGAATTGACTACGTTCCTCTTCAGTAAAAGCACTGCCTTTGTTTAACAGGGGAAATTCCAGCAGAATGGGGCCAGCATAGGGAATATAGAGGGGACGTTTGCTTTCGTGTTCAAGTTCCATCAACTTTGCTCTTCAACGTATCAGATAGTTTTTTCGGTGCTGATCAGGTATCCGAGGATAAACACCCAACGTCGGGCTACCTTCAGCGCTAATTGAGGGGCACAGCTTAAGAGATACGAAAAATATGTACAGCAATTGTTAGTAAAGAGTGGGTAAATTTGTGGGTAATAGTGACATTTATTCAACTTGCAGGTGGATATTCACCTGCAAGTTGCAAAGGGATGTCGCTAGAAAGTGATCCGCTCTACCTGCTGACAGCCTAATGATGCCAAGGTTGCCCGGGTTGCATCCCATGGTGTCAGTAGGGCATTTTGGCCTTCAACCAATACGGCACGACGGATTTTTTGGCAATCAGCGCCGGAGAGGTTTATCTCGAATTATTTTGCGTATAACTGTAATTAATACCTATGCCCTTGAGGAGGGGAAGACCGGATAATGTGCGACGTCATCCCCATGAGCTAACCTGTACTTAAAGTCGACGAAGCTCTAACCCTTCCGCTGTGCGCTCGATTTCAAGGCGTTTATTACTTGGGTGTTGAGCGATACATAATTCACCAAACAATATGACTTCGTAACCTAAGTTTCTGGTCATTAAATTCATTAAACGGTTACGTTTGGCTATCATATCTTTCATGTAGTCTCCCCAAACCTCAAAGAGAATCGCTGGATGACCCGACTCGACTAACCATTTGCGAGCACCTTTAAAGACTTCGAGCTCTAGTCCTTCAACATCTACTTTAACCAGATTTGCTTTGGGTAATGACAATGAATCAAGCGTCGATATCTTTACCTGTTCGTACTCTTCAATAGTTGAACTGAGGAGATTTTGCTGCATGCGAATATTGGCATCCAGCGACAGTGCTCCTAGATTATTCTCGGTTAAAATATCCAGTACAGGGACATCGATCTCACCATCAATATCCCCAATGGCCATCTGGTAAGCAAAGCAGTTACTCAGATTGTTGTTTAATAAATTGGCGCAGAGTTGGTAGAACACCTGACGCTGTGGTTCAAAGGCGAATAATTTCCCTTTTTGAGCTAAGATACTCTTCCCCATAGGAACCGCGTAAGCGCCAATATTTGCCCCTATGTCGACAATAACTGGCTTTTCAATACCCTCAATTAAGAGCTGTGATATTTGTAATGTGGCGGGCTCCCATATCTTCCCTTCACGGAGATGTTCATTAATCATGTCGGGGCCAGCAGTGAGCAGGAAGTTTACATCACCGACGCGATAGAATGAGAGTAGGGAATCTGTTTTTTCTTGATTTTGAATAGCATCCATAACTATGGCCTTTAAGGTCAACGTGAGTAAAGAACCTGCCCACGGTATATTATTTAATGGGTCGTCTGCTTGATAGCGGTTACAGTTGCATGAACGGTGGGTGTTCTATACGTACCCAGCGATAGTCTTTTTCACGCTTAGTGACTTGGTCAATGGGGTGGCGAGCCAATGTGCATCGTCAACCCATAGCTGTTTTTACGCGATATCTGCAAAGGTTTTCAAGCGTCTGGTAACTGCTTGTTTGCGGTCGGAGCCGAACTCAAGTGGTATCTCAGATTTGATAAACGTTAGCGCACGATTATGCACTAGTTCTATCCAGAGTAAAATATGTTGACCTTCAGAGATGAACAGATGAACAGATGAACAGATGAACAGATGAACAGATGAACAGATGAACAGATGAACAGATGAACAGATGTGCAGTATGGCTTGGCGTATATCTTGGTGTTGCAAGCACTTCTATGCTTGGGAGCAACGTAGAATTTGGAAAATAAAACTTCAGACGACCCTGTGTTGTATAAGGAGCAATAGGCGTTTGTGCCAAGGTAAACGTGACTTTAATCACGCCCGATGTCTTGCGCATTTCTTCGTCTCTCGCCAGTAGTCATTTTCGGTTTTGGAGACATACAGGGTCGCGTTAGGAAAAAGTACCTTTCTCTATTAGTTAAGGCCGTATACGTTGTTAAAAATGTAAGGGGTTGCCTGTAACCATCGCTAATGATGGTACTAGAAAGTGATCCGCTCTACCTGCTGACAGCCTAATGATGCCAAGGTTGCCCGGGTTGCATCCCATTGTGACAGTAGCGCATTTTGGCCTTCAACCAATACAGCACGACGGATTTTTTGGCAATCAGCGCCGGAGAGGTTCATCAGCACCAGTGCTGCCTGTAGCGGCGGCAAGCTAGGGTTAAATGCGGCATTTTCTGCATAACGGCCGGCATAGATTGCGCCATCTTCACCCTCCAAGGCGACACCACTGTAGGCTTCGCTATAAGGGGCATGACAGCGGTTGGCGGCGTCCAGAGCAGCGTTGACCAATGGATCATTCAGTGCCAACTGGCAGCCATGATCAATCGGATCCATCAACAAATTGCTAATGGCAAGGTCGTTCGGCCCGAAAGAGTCCGGCAGGTAATCACCCAGTGTTGCAGCAGCCCGTGTCGGCAACAGGATTTGTAGTGTGCTGCCACTGTTTAGCTCATTCATAAACTGCCGGCAATGGCCACAAGGCGTGTAGTTAACCGTGATAGCACTTAGTTTGCTCTCCCCGCGCAGCCAGGCATGAATGATGGCTGATTGTTCCGCATGCACCGTTTGCTGCAAAGGCGCGCTGCTAAATTCCATATTGGCGCCAAAATAGAGATTGCCACTAATACCTTGGGCGATGGCCCCTACCTGGAAATGCGAAATGGGTGTTAATGAGTAGGCTGCAGCCAAAGGGAGCAGGGCAAATGCCAACGTGCTGTCATCTAACCCGCAAACTTGTTTGAGCGTCGCCACTTGGTCCGCCTTGAACATAGCAGAGAAATCTGCCGCATCAAGGTAGGGCAATAGAGCTGATTGCAAAACAGACGGTAGTTGCTGATAGGCAGCATGGAAGCGCGGGTGCATAGCAAGTCTCTCTACAAGTTGACGAGGCAACATTTTAGGCAGCTTGCCAACAACAAAATGTGACGATTATCATTATTTGTAATGAAATGAATGCAATGTAAATCGAAATTGCGAGAGCTATCGCAGGTTTTGTCGTTAAGCAGGCCGCCAGCAAACGCTGGGCTTGCATGGCGACGATGGGTATATACCCAAGTTCAATGGAGTTGCAGGACAAAACGCTACGCGTTTTGAACAGCGCTTGCGCTGGCCCTTTAGGGCGAGGCCTTGCGCCGAGTAACGCGACAAGGGAGCGAGTCCCTAGGAGCATAGATAACTATGTGACTAGGGCGAACGAGCGTAGTCAACACCCCTGCAGTTTCATTGGCGACGGATATATTAGCCAAATAGACGCAGCAGCACCGGGAATATAAAGGGTGCGGTCAACGAGGTGATGATCCCGCAGATAACCAATGCCAGTGAACTGAATGCCCCTTCCTGGTAGTCCATTTCCGCGCAGCGCGCAGTCCCTAATGCGTGCGAGGCGGTACCCATTACCAGACCGCGTGCAGATTTGGTATTGATTTTTAGCAGATTAAGCAGCGAGTGCCCCAAAACCGCACCAAACATACCAACAAATATCACACACACTGCACTGATGGCCGGGATACCGCCAATCGAGTCGGCGACGGCCATGGCAATCGGGGTCGTGACCGATTTAGGCAAGATTGAGGCGGCAATATCGGGTTTTGCTCCTAATAACAGGGCGATAGCTCCCCCGGTGATCATCGCGGTGATACTGCCGATAAAGCAGATGGTAATGATCGACTTCCAACGGGCACGGATTTGGTGGATCTGCTCATACAACGGAAAGGCGAGGGCAACCACCGCCGGTTGCAGCAGGTCATTGAGAATTTTGCTCCCTTGAAAATAGTCTGCATAGGGAATACCCGTCAGCAGTAAAAAGGGAATAATCACCGCCATCGAAACCAACAACGGGTTGAGCAGGGATATCTTCAGCCATTGTGATAACTTACGTGCGGCGAAAAAAACCAACAATGTCAGTGGCAGAGACCACCAGATAGTGTGGATCATTTCTCTTCCCCCTGGTTTGGGGATTGCCCGCTAATCGTGCGCTCCCGGTGGAAATAGTGTGAGCTATAGCCGACAACCACAAACACCAGCAGGGTACTGACCAGGCAAGAGACCACTAATGGCAGCAGGTCGTCAACGATCTGATTGTAATATTTCATCACGCCGACACCGATGGGCACAAACAACAACACCATATAACGGATAAACAAATGGCAACCGGGCTTGAGCCAGTTGGCAGGGAGAACTTGCCAGGAAAGCAGGACAAACAGCACCAGCATACCAATAATGCTGCCGGGAATGGTGATTGGTAACAGTGATGAGATGGTATTACCGATAAATAGACAGAGGTAGATCAGCGCGATGGCTCTGATGTACTTCCAGCCCACGAGAAGAAGGTTGCCCATAGTATTTCCCAGCTAACGCGAAACATTCATCATACAATTAAAATGTGAGCCACACCACAACATGTACTAGGCGTTTTCTGATTGCACCGTATTGTGCCTGGCAAGGGGCTGCTGCTGTACCGCCAACCGATGGCCAAAAAAGAAAAACAGCAGGCTGAGTAACGCTGTGGCAATCAGCATCATAAACATCACTGCGGGTGAGCTATAACTGAGCAAGAAACCGCAGATCACCGGGTTGATGGCTCCCCCAAGATTACCGAGGCTTTGCACCCCATAGTAGCTGCCTTTCAGGTGGGCTGGGGCGATGAAATCGATGAACATATATTCCACCGGGATAACGATGATTTCCCCAAGGCTGAAAATCGCCATCGCCACTGCCCAAAACAGAATGGATTGCCCGGCCAGCCAAAAGCCGATCAATCCCAGCACAAAGAACAGCGTACCCAGCATTAGCCAGCGCAACATATTGTCTTGGCGCATACCACGGCTGAACAGATATTGCAGGGTGATAACGATACCGGCGTTGACGATCATCACCACGCCAATCACTTGATAGGCAAACTCCGCATTGGCAACCGTAATCAGATATTGCGACAGATAGCCGGCGAACTGACCGTATACCACTGCCCCCAAGGTGCCGCCAATGGTGAAGTAAATCAGCCGTTGGTCACCACGCAAAATAGCGATGGTCTGGCGGAAACTGGGTATGGTCAGCGGAGCGCCGCAGATTTCTGCTGACGGAGGGGACTGATAGTATCTCAAACGCAAACTCAGTGTGATCACCACCAGTAACGCCAGGCCGCCAGACAAGTAAAAAGGCAACAACAGTCCATAACCGGCGACCATCATCCCCAGTGATGAGCCAATCGCCCAACCCACATTGACTAGCGTGTAATTAAGTGAAAACGCTTTGATACGTTGCGTGACCGGTAGCCAACTGGCGAAACAGGCTTTGATAGCGATGCCGAGGATGGCATAAGCGGCGTGCAGAATGGCCATCACCATAATGACGCCAACTGAACCTGGCGCCCAGGGAATAGCAAAAAAGCTCAGGGAAAATAGCAGAATGGCCAACAGTATCAGGTAGTTTTTATTGAAACGGTCTACCAGATAACCACCATAAAAACTGCTGATAATGCCAATGCCCAGGCTGATACCTAGCACTGCACCTACGCTTTTCGGTAGCAAGTGGAAATGTTCGGTGAGGTAAATGGTGATAAAAGGAAGTGTAATACCACGGCCAATGGTCAGCACTAATGAACTGGCCAGTAAGAACTTAATTTGCGCGGGGAATCCTTTCATAAATCATCCTGTTTAAATGTACCTTTCACCATTCAACTTCAAGCGGCACATCAACCATGGGCGCACACGCCGGTGCGCCCATCACTTGGGTAACAGGAGTAAAGTTTACTTCACCTGCATACCTGGCTGCGCACCACTATCTGGGCTCAGTAAGAAGATCTCTTTATCGCCTGGGCCTGCGGCCATCACCATCCCTTCCGAAACACCAAAGCGCATTTTACGTGGTGCCAGGTTGGCCACCATGATCGTTAAACGGCCCACCAGTTGTGCTGGGTCTGGGTAGGCAGAACGGATACCAGAGAAAATCTGGCGTGATTCACCACCCAGATCAAGTTGCAATTTCAGCAGATTGTCGGAACCTTCTACCAATTCGGCACTTTTGATCAGCGCAATACGCATATCCACTTTAGCGAAATCATCGAAGCTGATGGTTTCCTGAATCGGAGCGTCGGCCAACGGCCCAGTGACCACTTTGGGGGCTGCCATATCTTCTTTAGACGCATTAACCATATCATTAACTTTATCGAGGTCGATACGATTAAACAGTGCCTTGAAGGGATTAACCTGATGGCTCAGTAACGGCTGCTGGATACTGTCCCAGCTCAGTTCACAGTTAAGAAACGCTTCGGTCCGTTCAGTTAAGGCAGGCAGTACCGGTTTCAGGTAGCTCATCAGCACGCGGAACAGGTTGATCCCCATTGAGCAGATGGCTTGCAGGTCAG
Organism: Serratia sp. HNCC26DJ244; assembly: GCF_057180565.1. Taxonomy (NCBI): domain Bacteria; kingdom Pseudomonadati; phylum Pseudomonadota; class Gammaproteobacteria; order Enterobacterales; family Yersiniaceae; genus Serratia; species Serratia sp. HNCC26DJ244. The sequence continues at coordinate 21,998 of NZ_JBXUGO010000025.1, forward strand.
CATCGCGCCCTTCTTCTTTTGCCACAACCCAAGGTGCTTGCTCATCAACATAACGGTTGGCCAGATCTGCCAACGCCATAATTTCGCGGATGGCCCGGCTAGTTTCACGGCTGGCATAGGCTTGGGCAATACTTTCCGCCGCATCAACAAAGGTCTGATACAGCGCAGGATCCGCCAGATGGTCAGCCAATTGCCCGGCAAAACGTTTATTGATAAAGCCAGCGTTACGGGAAGCCAGATTGACCACTTTGTTGACGATATCGGTATTAACACGTTGCACGAAGTCTTCCAGGCTTAGGTCGATATCGTCAATGCGTGAAGAGAGCTTGGCGGCGTAATAATAACGCAGGCAGTCCGCATCCAGGTGCTGCAGGTAGGTGCTGGCTTTGATAAAGGTGCCGCGTGATTTTGACATCTTGGCACCGTTCACCGTGACATAACCGTGAACAAACAGATTAGTTGGCTTGCGGAAGTTGCTGCCTTCCAGCATGGCTGGCCAGAACAGACTGTGGAAATAGACGATATCTTTACCGATAAAGTGATACAGCTCGGTGGTGGACTCTTTACGCCAGAATTCGTCAAAATCCAGGTCATCACGTTTGTCACACAAGTTCTTGAACGAACCCATATAACCGATAGGGGCATCTAACCAGACGTAGAAATATTTACCGGAAGCATCCGGAATTTCGAAGCCGAAATAGGGCGCATCGCGGGAGATATCCCACTGCTGTAAACCCGATTCGAACCACTCCTGCATTTTATTGGCGACCTGCTCTTGTAATGCACCCGAACGAGTCCAGGCTTGCAGCATATCGCTGAACGCGGGCAGATCGAAAAAGAAGTGTTCGGAGTCACGCATGACCGGCGTAGCACCGGACACCACCGATTTGGGTTCGATCAGTTCTGCTGGGCTATAAGTAGCACCGCATACTTCGCAATTATCGCCGTATTGATCCGGCGCTTTACATTTAGGGCAGGTACCTTTGACAAAACGATCCGGCAGGAACATGCCTTTTTCCGGGTCGTAAAGCTGTGAAATGACGCGCTGCTTGATATAACCGTTTTCTTTCAGACGGCGATAGATCAGGCTCGACAGTTCACGGTTCTCTTCGCTATGGGTGGAGTGATAGTTTTCATAGCTGATGCCAAAACCAGCGAAGTCCTGCTGGTGCTCACGCTTCATTTCCGCAATCATCTCTTCCGGCTTGATCCCCATCTGCTGTGCTTTCAGCATGATTGGGGTACCGTGCGCGTCATCCGCACAGATAAAATGAACCTCATGGCCGCGCATTCGTTGGTAACGCACCCAGATATCTGCCTGGATGTGCTCGAGCATGTGGCCGAGATGGATGGAACCATTTGCGTATGGTAGCGCGCACGTCACCAGTAATTTTTTCGCGACTTGAGCCATAGTGAGAACTTGCTTTCTGTAGTGAGTAATAAAAGGGTCTTTGATGTTACCTGATCATGCTGTCTGCTGCTAGGGTGGTTTCTTGCTGTTATATGCGCGAGTTGCTACTGAGTTCTGTTATGCTTGTCATCATGCTATCCATATAAAAAAATCAAGGAGCCGGGATGAACGCAAAATCCCCTGAGCAGAGCAATCCTGAAGTTCTGCGTGCCCTGGTGACCGGCGTATTGGCCACCTTTGAACACCCAACACTAAAAAACAACCTGACCACACTGAAAGCCATCCACCATTGTGCGTTGCTGGACCATGTATTGCACATTGAGTTGACCATGCCTTTTGCCTGGCAGAGTGGTTTCGCCGCTTTGCAAGAGAGCGTTAGCGATGAACTGCTGCGCGTGACCGGTGCCAAGGCTATCGACTGGAAACTCAAGCATGATATTGCCACCTTAAAACGTGCCAACGAACAGGCAGGTATTAACGGCGTACGTAACATTATCGCGGTTAGTTCTGGTAAAGGTGGTGTCGGTAAATCCAGCACGGCGGTGAATCTGGCGTTGGCACTGGCGGCAGAGGGCAGCAAGGTGGGCATTCTTGATGCGGACATTTATGGCCCGTCGATCCCCAATATGCTGGGCACCGAGCACCAGCGGCCCACCTCGCCAGATGGCCAACATATGGCCCCAATTATGGTTCACGGCCTGGCTACTAACTCCATTGGTTATCTGGTGACTGACGATAATGCCATGGTTTGGCGTGGTCCAATGGCCAGCAAGGCACTGCTACAACTGTTGCAGGATACTATATGGCCTGACCTGGATTACCTGGTGTTGGATATGCCGCCGGGTACCGGGGATATTCAGTTGACGCTATCACAGAACATCCCGGTGACCGCTGCATTAGTGGTGACCACACCGCAGGACATTGCTTTGTTGGATGCGGCAAAAGGCATTGTGATGTTTGAGAAAGTGCATGTGCCGGTGTTGGGTATTGTGGAGAACATGAGTGTGCATATCTGCAGCAACTGTGGCCACCATGAACCTATTTTTGGTACTGGCGGCGCCGATAAGCTGGTGAAGAAATATAACAGCACCCTGTTAGGGCAAATGCCGTTACATATTTCGCTGCGTGAAGATCTCGACCGTGGTCAACCGACGGTGGTCAGCCGCCCTGATAGCGAGTTTGCCGAGATTTACCGGCAACTGGCTGGGCGCGTTGCTGCACAGATGTACTGGCTAGGGGACACGATCCCCACGGAGATCGCTTTCCGCGCGCTGTAACTGTCTTTAAGTCATCAAGCTGCAGTTCTGATGGCTGCAGCTTGTCTTGCCCCATTATCGACTATTAAATCAGGTTGTTAAGTTATGACTGACCAGTCACATCAGTGTGTCATTATTGGTATTGCGGGTGCATCGGCTTCGGGTAAAAGCTTGATCGCCAGTACCTTGTATCGTGAGTTGCGTGAACAAGTGGGTGATCAACATATCGGTGTGATCCCGGAAGACAGTTATTATAAAGACCAGACGCATCTGACCATGGAAGAACGGGTGAAAACCAACTATGACCACCCGAGTTCCATGGACCACAATTTGTTGTTTCAGCATCTACAAATGTTGAAAGCAGGTCAATCGATTGAATTACCGCTCTACAGCTACAACGAGTATACGCGCAAAAAAGAGACTATCCATCTGGAACCGAAAAGGGTGATTATTCTGGAAGGCATTCTGCTATTGACGGATAGCCGCTTACGCCAGGAAATGAGCTTTTCGATTTTTGTCGACACGCCATTAGATATCTGCCTGATGCGCCGTATGAGGCGTGATGTGAATGAGCGCGGGCGTTCGATGGAGTCCGTTATAGCGCAGTATCAGAAAACGGTTCGTCCGATGTTCCTGCAGTTTATTGAACCTTCCAAACAGTATGCCGATATCATCGTCCCGCGCGGGGGTAAAAACCGCATTGCAATTGATATCTTGAAGGCTAAAATCAGCCAGTTTTTTGAGTAACTGATTAAAAATTCAGTGATCTTTGGTGAAGTATTTACAACCTGGCATAGACCTTTTAGTGATTATATGGCAGTTTTTGTAGCCGATTACGCACCCATACTCAAGAAAGATGAAGAGTATGGAATGGAGATAAAATAATGAGACTCTGCGACCGCGATATAGAAGCCTGGTTGGACAATGGCAAATTGGTAATTTCCCCACGCCCACCCATGGAGCGTATTAATGGGGCCACTGTAGATGTCCGTTTGGGCAACCAGTTTCGTGTATTTCGTGGCCATACTGCGGCATTTATCGATCTTAGCGGGCCAAAAGATGAAGTTAGCGAGGCACTTGATCGCGTCATGAGCGATGAGATTGTCCTGCCGGAGGGGGAAGCCTTTTTTCTGCACCCCGGTGAACTGGCCTTGGCCGTGACACTGGAGTCGGTGACACTGCCAGACGATCTGGTGGGTTGGCTTGATGGCCGTTCTTCCTTGGCACGCCTGGGTTTGATGGTGCACGTAACGGCACACAGAATTGATCCCGGCTGGCAGGGCCGAATTGTGCTGGAGTTCTATAATTCAGGTAAGCTGCCGTTAGCATTGCGCCCAGGTATGCTGATTGGTGCACTGAGTTTTGAGCCGCTTTCCGGGCCTGCAGCACGCCCCTATAATCGTCGCCAGGATGCGAAATATAAAGATCAGCAAGGGGCAGTGGCCAGCCGTATTGATAAGGACTAACAGTGCAGAAATGCAGAAAGTAAGCCAGATCATACTCAAGTTTAATGGAGTTGCAGGTAGACGGCAAAAGAGTGAGTCCCCGGGAGCATAGATAGCTATGTGACCGGGGCGAGGGAGTGCAGCCAACACCCCTGCAGCTTCATTGGTGACGGGTATAGTATAGACAAGGGGTTGGTATGAGAAGATTGCTAACAACATTGGCCATTTTGCTGGTGGTACTGATAGCTGGGATGGCTGCATTGGTGCTGTTGGTGAATCCGAACGATTTTCGTGCCTATATGGTCAAGCAGGTTGAGCAGCGCAGTGGCTACCATTTGACGCTAGAGGGTGACCTGCGTTGGCATGTTTGGCCGCAATTAAGCATTCTTGCCGGGCGGATGACGGTGACCGCGCCCGGTGCTGCGCTACCGCTGGTCAGTGCTGACAATATGCGCCTGGATGTCCGGTTGCTACCGCTACTTTCTCATCAGCTTGATATCAAACAGGTGATGCTTAAAAATGCGGTGTTCCGGTTGACCGCTGACAGTGAAAAGCAGAACCAGCCCAATGCGCCAGTTGCCCCCGGTGCAAATCAGTTGGATGAAATCAGTGAATCACTGTGGAAGTTTGAAATTGATAATCTGCAGATTGTAGATAGCTTGCTGATTTGGCAGCGAGCCAACAATGAGCAGATTAATGTTCGTGACATTAATTTAAACTTGCAACGCACTGGGCTGCATCAGGCAAAAATGGATCTTTCCAGCCGGGTGAATCGTGACCAGCGTGATTTGGCCTTTACCTTGGCTGCAGATATTGATTTGTTGCAGTACCCTCAGCAGATTACTGCCAAGGTTAGCCAGTTCAACTACCAGTTGGAGGGGGCAGATATTCCCACTGCAGGGATCCAGGGGCAGGGTAGCGTACAAGCGGTTTATCACCAGCCTACACAGCAGTGGGTGCTTAGCCAATTGTTGCTCAGCGCCAATGATAGCCAACTGACTGGTGATGCCAGTGCTCAGTTTGGGCTGATACCAGCCTATAAATTAAACCTCAGCGCGGCGCAACTGAATATGGATGCACTTTCCGGTTGGCAGACTGCGGTTTCTGATAACACGGCGCCGCAACAAGCGGTGGCCGCCGCACCAGTTATCGCCAATCAGATTGATGGGCCGCAACAGAGTCTGCGGGCATTACGCAATTTCAAGGCACAAATTAACCTGCAGGTGGATCAGGTTACTTACCGTGGAATGAACATCACTCAATTGGTGGCGGACGCCAACAATCAGCAGGGGTTACTGACAGTAAACGTGCTGTCTGGCAAGTTGGCGGCGGGGGATTTTGCCCTGCCAGGTTCGTTAGATGCTCGAACAAACCGGCCATTGATCAAAGTCCAGCCGGTATTGCGGCAAATTGAGTTAGGTGATTTGCTTAAAGCGTTTGATATGCCTTTGGCATTAACTGGCGCATTCAGTATGCAAGGTAATTTAAGTGGAGACCAATTAAACGCTGCTTCTTTCGAGCATAACTGGCAAGGCACCGCAGAGTTGAGTTTGCAGAATGCCCAACTGAAACAATTTAATATTCAGCAGTTGATCCAGCAAGCAGTAGCACGTAATGACAACAGTGTACGTGGGCAAGACAACTACCAACGCCATACCGAAATCAAACAGATGACGGCCAAAGGCAGTTTGAGCAAAGGAACACTGACACTCAGTACGCTGAGCGCAGAATCGCCATTGCTCAGCTTGACTGGAGAGGGCCGGCTGGATATAGCGGGTCGGCAGTGTGACATCATGATGAATGTGCTGGTAAAAGAGGGGTGGCAAGGTAATAACGACCTGATCGCCCAACTGATTAAAACACCTATCCCACTACGTGTTTATGGTCCGTGGCAACAGCTCAATTACCAGATACAGCTCGATAAACTGCTGCGTAAAACGTTGCAGGATCGTGCCAAAGAGGCACTGAATAAATGGGTGGAAAAAAATAAATCCAATCAGACAGGCCGTGATGTGAACAAGCTGTTGGATAAGCTGTAATCGTTGTTATTTAGACTTATTGCCATGCAAGTTGCAGACAGACTGCAACTTGCATGAGCCCAACTTTGCCTAAGCTGAAACTGTTACTCCCGCCATAAATTTTAATTATTTCCTGATGACGCCGCGTGCGAGCTTGATTGATGTCATAATAATTTATGCTGACTTTCGGCAAGGTATGGCGTTATTGGGCAGAAAAGCATTGAACTTAAATAAATAATAAGCAGAGGAATTATGATCGAACTTCTAATCGGTGCTCTGGTGGCCGTGGGCGTAGGCCGATATATTATCAAAGGGTACTCAGCGACAGGGGTATTGCTGGTTGGCGGATTACTGCTATTGGCAGTGAGCGCCATTATGGGTAAAAGCGTATTACCAGCCAGCGCCGCGTCAACTGGCTGGCGAGTTACCGATGTCTTTGAATACGTTAAAATCCTGCTGATGAGTCGCGGTGGCGACCTCGGCATGATGATTATGATGCTATGCGGTTTTGCTGCCTATATGTCACACATTGGTGCCAATGATGTGGTGGTCAAGCTGGCATCACGCCCATTGCAGATGATCAACTCCCCCTATTTACTGATGATTGCTGCTTATTTTGTGGCTTGCCTGATGTCATTGGCGGTGTCTTCTGCCACCGGGTTGGGGGTGCTGTTAATGGCGACCCTGTTCCCACTGATGGTGAATGTGGGCATCAGCCGTGGCGCGGCAGCAGCTATCTGCGCTTCTCCAGCGGCAATTATCCTTTCCCCAACTTCAGGTGACGTGGTACTGGCGGCCAAAGCAGCGGAAATGCCGTTGGTGGATTTCGCATTTAAAACCACACTGCCCATTTCCATTGCGGCCATTATCTGCATGGCGATTGCTCATTTCTTTTGGCAACGTTATCTGGATAAGAAAAGTAATGAACAGCACCACATTATGGATGTGAGTGAAATCACCACCCATGCGCCTGGTTTCTACGCTATTTTACCGTTTACGCCGATTATTGGGGTGTTGGTGTTTGACGGTAAATGGGGGCCTTCACTGCATATTATTACCATACTGGTGATCTGCATGTTCCTGGCGGCGGTGATTGAGTTTATCCGCACCTTCAATGGCAAAACGGTGTTTACCGGGCTGGAAGTGGCTTACCGTGGCATGGCAGATGCCTTTACCAGCGTGGTGATGTTGTTGGTTGCGGCTGGGGTTTTCGCGCAAGGGCTAAGCACCGTGGGCTTTATCAGTGCCCTGATTAACACTGCACAGTCGTTTGGCACCGGCGGCATCATTATGATGTTGGTATTGGTGGTGATTACCATGCTAGCAGCCATGATGACCGGTTCCGGTAATGCGCCGTTCTATGCCTTTGTGGAGTTGATTCCAAAACTGGCAACACAGATGGGCGTGAACCCGGCTTATTTGGTGATCCCGATGCTGCAAGCTTCTAACTTGGGCCGCACCATTTCACCGGTTTCTGGTGTGATAGTAGCGGTTTCCGGGATGGCGAAAATCTCCCCATTCGAAGTGGTAAAACGCACTTCAGTACCGGTAATTGTGGGGTTGATTGTGGTGGTAGTGGCGACTGAGCTATTGGTGCCAGTGCAGTAAGTTTTTTAACTAACCTGAGGGAGTACTATCAAACATAGCGGGTCAGCAGACAAGACCACTATTGAGGTGAGTACGGTAGTTGACGCCATTGAAGGAGCCGAACGTAGGCACGAAGCATAGGCAAAAACGCCAGGGATAATGAGATGGACGCTCCAACTTTTACGGCATCAAAGTGCCAATATGTGAGCGTGAAAACTCAAAAGAAGGAGCGTCCAAATGAAAGTATCTACCCTCGGTATCGACTTGGCCAAAAATGACTTCCAGCTTTATGGTATTGATCACAATGGCAATACGGTCCTGAAAAAAACTGACTCGCGATAAATTCGTGCCTTTCGTTATGCAACTGGAACCTTGCCTTATGCCGTACGTGCAGCATCATGCAGTGTGGGTTTGTTACCTTTAACCGCCAACAAGTAATCACCACCGCCCTTGATTATGGTTGAGGCGATCTCGGTCTGGCAGCTCATTGTATTTGTGGATAACAGGTAGCCTTATCGGGAGCGTCCATATGTCTGTAGCAGCCGCCGTGATGCCTGGCTCCGAAATTCGCTATTAGTATTATTCTGAAAAAGCATTTAATGCCTATTTAAGGCTTGTTTTACTAGAACAATGGTATAATATTATTTTGGCAACCTCTATTAGCAATAAAATCCGGGTTTATTAAAGCTTTCACGGCTTGTCTTTCGTAAAATCCCGAACAGACCCCGGTTCATCTGCATTAGTGGTGATTGCCACAATTCTTCGGGTTCAAACATCGTGTACAGTGCATTGGTAGCTGAAAGCCAAGGGCGGTAGCGTGCCTGAAGCATTTCAATACAGTGGTAATCTTTGTGACCAATGGTTTATGGCAGCCAACCTGGGGCAAAGCCTTCCGTCAATGGGCCGAGCTCTTTAGCAATTTTTGCTGCAATCAAAATAAATAATCTTTATAGTTATGGTCCTGCGCAAAATGATCTGCGGGCCTTTGACGTACCAAAATAACCCGCATATGATTACAGCCATAGTGCAAGCGGCAATACATTTCGACTTTGACAATAGTATATTTGCAAGCTCAGTCTTAACGTTTGCTCTATGAGTGTGTTTATATTCAAAATAATTTGAGTTGCATCTAGGCGCCCAGGCTGAGAGCCAGCAGAAGCAAGGTCCACTATGTAACAGGTGCGAGCGTATACAGCCAACACTCAGGCGACTTGAATTATAACGAATATAAAGGTGTGGAGATAACGGCATACCTACCCCAAAATAAAATTTGTTAAGCATGTTACTAGGCGACCATGGTCGGCCAGTTGCTTAGCGTTAAAGATTGACTACATTGGAAGTGATAAAACTCGATGGCAAAGAAACAATGGAAACTGATACCACTACTGGTATCGTTCGCTGCGATCAGCGGTTGTACTATCGTTCCTGGAACCAACCTTTCCACCAGCGGCAAAAACGTTATCCGCCAAGACGATAGCGATTTTAACCTTAACCGACTGGTGAATATCTACCCTATGACGCCGAGCCTGGTTGAAAAATTGCGACCAAAACCGGTAGTAGCACAGAACAACCCCGAACTGGAACTGGCCTTGCAGAACTATGAATACCGCATTGGGGTGGGTGATGTGCTGATGGTTACGGTTTGGGACCACCCTGAGCTAACCACCCCTGCAGGCCAATACCGCAGCGCCAGTGACACCGGTAACTGGGTTAATGCTGATGGCACCATCTTCTATCCGTATATTGGCAAGGTGTCCGTCGTTGGCAAAACGGCAAGCCAGGTACGCAATGATATTGCTGGCCGTTTGGCGCAGTATATCGAAAGCCCGCAGGTGGACGTGAGCATTGCAGCTTTCCGTTCACAAAAAGCCTATATAACTGGTGAGGTTGCCAAATCTGGCCAGCAGCCAATCACTAACGTGCCGCTAACCGTTATGGATGCTATTAATAATGCCGGTGGCCTTGCTGAAAATGCAGACTGGCGTAACGTGGTACTCACACACGATGGCAAAGAGCAGCGTATTTCTTTGCAGGCGCTAATGCAAAAAGGTGACCTGACGCAAAACCGCCTGCTTTCCCCAGGTGATATTCTCTACATTCCACGTAACGACGATCTAAAAGTGTTCGTGATGGGTGAAGTTAAAAAACAAGCGACCTTGAAAATGGATCGCAGCGGTATGACGTTAACTGAAGCCCTAGGAAATGCAGACGGTATAGACCAGTTAGTCGCTGATGCAACGGGAATATTTGTGATTCGCCCTCTACGTGGCAGCGAGGGAAGCAAGCTGGCCAGCATCTATCAGCTAAATGCCTCTGACGCAACGGCATTAGTGATGGGAACTGAGTTCCATTTAGAGCCTTATGATATTGTGTATGTTACAACCGCGCCTATTACGCGTTGGAACCGTGTAGTTAGCCAACTAGTACCTACAATTTCAGGGTTTAATGAACTTACTGAAGGTATCTTACGTATAAGAAACTGGCCTTAGGATTTTATGATGTTTAGCTCGATACTCGTTGTCTGTATTGGCAATATATGTCGCTCCCCAACTGGGGAACGCCTACTAAAAAAACATCTACCCGAAATAAAGATTACTTCAGCTGGATTAGGGGCACTGGTTGGCCATTCTGCAGATGAGAAGGCGGCATTAGTAGCTGACCAGCATGGTATTTCTTTAGACGGGCATGTTGCAAAACAGCTGACATTAGAATTATGTCGAGAATATGACTTGATTCTTGTAATGGAGAGAAAGCATATCGAAGCTGTTTGCCGACTATCCCCAGAGTCTAAAGGAAAAACAATGCTTTATGGACACTGGATGGATAGTGTAGATATCCCTGACCCGTACAAGAAGAGTAAAGAAGCTTTTGTTTTTGTTTTTAAACAATTAAATGATGCGACTCATAAATGGGTCAGAGCTTTGAATCGATAATTAGAGATTGCTATGTCAGAAAAAAAACGTGAGTCCGTCTTTCATCAAGAAAATGACGGTATTGATATAGGTAGAATTTGGGGAAGTTTGGTCGATTATCGTTGGATGATCTTGAGTATGACCGCATTACTTACAGTAATCGGTATACTCTATGTGGTATTTTCCACACCAATTTACAGAGCAGATGCTCTAATTCAAGTAGAGCAAAACTCGGGCAGTTCGATCTTAAGCAATTTATCAGATATTCTGCCCACAAATCAACCTGCATCAGCTGCTGAAATAGAACTTATTAAGTCTAGAATGGTTTTAGGTAAAACAGTAGATAACTTAAAACTGAATATAATTGCTGAGAAGAAGTATTTCCCCATTTTTGGGAAAGGTTTCGCAAGAATTACAGGCAGCCCTAAATCAGAAATTTTATTAAGTCGTTTTGATATTAGTGATGATTATTTTGACCAAGAGTATGAAATTGAAATATTAGCCAACTCACAGTTTTCAGTCAAGAAAGATGGTGAATACCTAGCTGAGGGGAAAATCGGCCAACTATTGACAAAGGGTGATTTGGATATTCTCATTAGTGACACCAACTCACCAGAAGGAACCGTTTTCTTAGTAAGAAAGGTTTCTATGCTTCAAGCTATTAACGATATTTTAGTAAACCTAACTGTTACAGATAAGGGAAAAGATACAGGAGTATTATCATTAAGCTTAACTGGGAGTGATCCTTCAGAAATCAAGAAAATAATAAACTCGATTAGTCAAAATTATTTGCTCCAAAATGTCGAGAGAAAATCAGAGGAGGCTGGGAAAAGTTTATCTTTCCTCAAAGAACAGTTACCCAAAGTACGGAACGCTCTTGATGAAGCTGAAACAAAGTTAAACAAATTTAGACAGCAGAATGACTCCGTTGATTTATCACTTGAAGCGAAAGCAGCTTTAGAGTCAGGGGTTGCTCTAGACACACAGCTTAATGAACTCACATTCAAAGAGGCTGAAATATCTAAACTTTACACTAAAGAACATCCTTCGTATAAAGCATTGCTTGAGAAGAGAAAAACCTTAGAGGATGAAAAAGGTAAGCTAAATAAAAAAATTGGTAACTTACCAAAAACTCAGCAAGAAATTTTGAGATTAACTCGAGATGTAAATGCTGGGCAAGAAGTATACATGCAGATGCTTAACAAGCAACAAGAATTGAGCATTACAAAGGCTAGCACTGTTGGTAATGTGCGTATAGTGGACTCTGCAGTTACACAGCCAAAACCTGTTAAACCTAATAAATTAGTTTCTGTTTTGCTTTTTGCGATGTTTGGGTTCGTAATTAGTGCCGGTTATGCAGTTTTTAAAACTATAATGCACAAAGGTATTGAAAATGCGGATCAGCTCGAAGAGATTGGCATAAATGTTTATGCGAATATTCCATTATCCGAATGGCAAATTAATGAGGATAAGAAAATCATTGGCCGTTCAAAGTCGGCTAAATCAGGCATGCTTCTAGCAGTCGGAAATCCTGCTGATTTAGCGATAGAAGCTATCAGGAGTCTTAGAACAAGTTTACATTTTGCTATGATGGAAGCCAAGAATAACATTCTTATGATTTCTGGTGCTAGCCCTAGAATTGGTAAATCTTTTGTTAGCACGAATTTAGCTGCTATAATAGCTATGTCTGATAAAAAAGTTCTTGTCATCGATGCAGATATGAGAAAGGGCTATTTACACAATATACTGCATTCAGAACACAAGAATGGTTTATCTGAAACCCTTAGTGGAGCTATTCCGCCAAGTGATGCAGTTAGACGAACACAGATATCAAATCTCGACTTTATACCTAGAGGTATAATCCCGCCCAACCCATCAGAACTTTTGATGAATAATAATTTCTCAGTACTTCTTGATTGGGCAAGCAACAATTATGACTTTGTAGTTGTTGATACACCACCGATTTTAGCTGTCACAGATGCTGCGATTATAGGTCGTCATGCAGGAACGACACTTATGGTTGCTAGATTTGGTGTGAATACTGTTAAAGAGATAGAAGTTGGTATCCGACGTTTTGAGCAAAATGGAATTAATATTAGAGGTGTTATTATTAATGCTATTGTTAAGAAAGCGTCTACATATTATGCATACGGTAATTATCAGTATGAATATAAATAGTAAAAACTAATGCTTTAAAAGTAGGTTCTTCCATTTCAGCACCTACATAAATTTTGTGGTAATAATTTTTATGAATGTAGTAACTATATTCGAACGCGCGGAAAATGTGCATCTTAATAAAGATGTAGGTCAGTTATTATATTATATAAGCAAAAAAACTAAAGGTAGCGCTGAATTATGGACGTTTAATGAAGTTAAGAGTAAGTTATCAGGAGTTGAGGTTGTAAAAGTAGTAACGAATTGGACTCGGTTTAAGTTGAATTTACAGTTATTAAGAAAACTTATTTCAGAGTCAAGAGATATTGATCTACTAAACTTATATCATCTTAGGTCATATTCACTCATTTATGCTAATATATATAAAATCCTTAATCCTGCTGGTATCGTTTTCATAAAAGGGGACTTTGACCTTAATCAAGTAAAGAAAGAAGGCTTACTATATAACAAGAAGAATAAAAGCATTCTGAATATCCTGAACAATTATCTAGTAAGAAAGGTTGATTTTATTACTTTTGAGCACAGATATATTGGTGCTGAGTTATCCAAGCAATATGTAGAAAGCTTATATCTTCCCAATGGTATTTCGGAAGGAATAAAAAAAGAGTTAGATAAGTGTCCAGAAATAACTAACTATCATCAAGGTTATCTTAAAATCCTTGTTGTAGGTCGTATAGGAACGTATCAAAAGAATACAGAAGAAGCATTAGAAATAATTTTAAAATTGAATGAGAAAGGGCTTATATTTCATGTTGATTTTGTAGGGCCAATTACTTCAACCTTCAATAAGGTCATCGAAAAGTTTAAGAATGACAACCCTACTGCATACAAAAAAATTACTTTTGTTGAGGAGGTTAATGACGTTAAAATATTAGCATCATATTATAGTAGCGCAGATATCTTTTTACTGACATCACGTTTTGAAGGATACCCACTATCTATAATTGAAGCCGGGTATGCTAATTGTATACCAGTAGTAAGCATGAATTCAGGTGCTGATGATTTGATAGAGAATAATGTTAACGGATATATATATTCTGATGTGGAGGATGCAGTATGCTTCATTAAGAATCTAGCAATATCTGAAGGAAATACTAATATTCAAGCAATGAAAAACAAAATAAGAAAAAAAATCATTGAAAATAATAGTTGGGAAAGTAATGTAGATTTATTACTTGATAAGGTCAATAGACTGAAGGTACGGCGTGAATAGAAGAATTGTGAGTAGCGCTGCGGCATATGCGATAAGCAATATGACAGTGCAGGTGCTGAATTTTATCTCAACGTTGCTTTTAATGCGCATGTTATCTGTTGTGATATTTGGGACGGTGGGAGTTCTTACAGAAGTATTTGCCCTCTTTATGGTAATTGGTGAGTCTGGAGTAAGAAATTTTTTAATTAACAAGTTGAGGGAAAACTCAAAAACATTTCTGAATAAAATATTTTCTTTCCAGTTTCAGATATATAATGGTTTAATATTGGCTTTGTTATTTTATTTAGTATTCTCTTTTATACTGAAAGATACAAATCATATAGATCTCGCTATAACATTGTTTTTTTCTGTTGTTTATATTCTCACTGCACCAGCGCAAGCTTATTTTCTTTTCGAAGGCAAGAAAAATGAAATGATATTTAAGGATCTAATAACGGCGATTTTAAGACTGTTATTTATTCTAAGTACATTCTTTTTAGGACTTGAAAATGATGCACATACGATTTTGATTCTCTGGTTGTTACCTGCTGCTATTAGTAGTTTATACCTTAATATAAAATGGGGAAAAAGCACAAACAGACATGAGGAGATTTATCCAAAATTAGACTTTTCTCTATATATAACTAATGTTACTTTATTGTTGCCATTTATTACCATATCTATTGTTAATGGTATTTATAATAGAGTCGGTGTGTTTATCCTTCAATATGTTGGCTCAGTTAGTGCGGCCGCTTTATATATTGGAGCTGCCAAATTTGTATTACCCTGTGTGTTTATATTATTTGCATTTTCAAATTCGCTTACTCAAACATTTACAAGTAATCAACGTCCCTCATTCAATGCAAAATTTGCACTATTATGTATTTTGCCTGCCATCTTAATTTACTTATGTCTTAACTTGTTTGTACCAATTATGTTCACACACTTCTTTGCTGGTAAATATGATGGCTCAGTTGATATATTGAGAGTCTTATCATTATATGTTCTTGTTGTGTTTTCGTATGGCTTATTTTCAAGCTATTTAATTATGAATGGCTACCAAAAAATAATTTTAAAAGTGAATATAATATCATTAATAATGATTATTATATTATCATTATTAATTGTCCCTAAATATAGCGCTATGGGCTTAGCCTATACATTTATCTTTGTGGAAATTTGCATTGCATTATTTTATTTCACATTAATGATAAAAAAAGGTTTAAAGCCGACATTTTTCTTTATTTTACCGTCTTTGTATGCAGTGGTTTTTTGTCTTAATAATGTTATTTTTAGTTAATGCTAGGTAAGGGTAAAAACGGTGGAAAAAAGTGATATCTGCGTACTAATAGTTACTTATGGTAGAAGGCTTGAGTTAATTGGTAAGGTTATACACTCATTGATCATCGATGACGTGAAAAGTATAATCATTATTAGTAATGGTCAAGATATAGAAACTAGAGATTCGCTATTAAAAATCTGTATTGATGCTCGGATAAAAATTATTTGGAATGATGAAAATCTAGGATCCGCTGGAGGTTACTCTCAAGGATTGGATTATTTTGTCAGTAGTATGAAAGAGAAGTTCATACTATTACTAGATGATGATAATGTATTGTCCAGTAATGGACTTTCAAGAATAGCAGAGCAGTATAAAGAAAATAATAATGAAAAAATCATAATCTGTGCGAAAAGGAATGATCGTACTGCACAATTGACGGCTATAAGAAATAACGAGAATATTATTTATTTTAGCGATAGCTTTCTAGGTTATAACGTTTTGTCACTGTTCATGAAAAAATCATCAGATAATGATAAATACATATATTCTGATATTGTTCCATATGGTGGTATGGTATTAGATCGCACTATAATTGAACATGTTGGTTTGCCGGATAAAGGATTTTTCCTATACTCTGATGACTATGAGTATTCGCTAAGAATAAGAGAGAAAGGATATTTTTTAACTATTCTAAAGGATGTTTCAATAACTGATATTGACACATCCTGGCATGTAAGTCGTAAGGGAGCTGCTATTATTGATCCTGAATCAAGTAAAATGAGAGTATACTATACCGTACGAAATGGTGTGATAACCGATATCCGTTACAAGAAAAAATCATACTTATTCTATGTAAACATGTCCTTCTTCATATTAATTCAGATAGCTAAAGATATTAGAGCCGGAAAAATGAATTTTGTTTACCCTCGAAATTGGTCACTTTTTTATAAAGCTTACACTGATGCAAAAAAAAATAAACTAGGTAAGGTTGATTTCTTATGATTTTAAGTGTTGTGATACCGTGCTTCAATCGTGAGGCGTCGATACGGAATGCTGTGAAGTCAGTACTAACGCAGTCTAATACAAATGTTCAAGTTGAAGTCATTGTTGTTGATGACGGTTCAACTGACAAAAGTATGGAAGCAATAGCCGATTTAGATATAAAAATATTGTCTACAGGCGGACGCAAGGGCGCATGTGCAGCTAGAAATATCGGTATAACTTCCGCAACTGGTGAATGGATAGCATTTAATGACAGTGATGATCTTTGGCGCATTGATAAACTTGAAAAAATATTCACTGAGATTGGTAACAAAATTGATAATGTGGATTATATAGTCCACCCATTCATTCGAGGTGCTCAAAGCGTTTTCACTATTCATGGTAATATAAAGGGAGGATGTCAGTATCTATGTAAGACCGCAACACTATCTAGATTATTGAAAAAAAACTTTGTTAGTACACAATGTTTATTAGTAAGAAAAAGTGTTTTGAATTCAATTGGTAATTTTGATGAGAATTTATCTAGATTTCAGGATTGGGAGGTTGCAATCCGGCTTGCAGAAAAATCTAAAGGTTACTACATAGATGACATGCTGACTATCTGTATAGAAACCAGCGGTTCAATCTCTACGGGATTCAGTAAAGGTATTATTTCTCGTAAATACATTCTTAATAAACACTCCGATAAATATAAAAGAAACATTATAGCTAAGCTAAAATTTCGTATTGATCTGTTATTAAGGGTGTCGGTTTTCTCTTTAAGAAAACTATTGAGGGGAAAATAGTGATGTACAATGAAAAGACGTTCGAAATTGAAATTTATAAAAAAAAGATTTTTATAAACCCATCATTAATGCTTGCATGGGCATGGGGTTTGGTTTCTTTTTTATATATTTTATCTTTATCACCAAGATTGTATTTTTCGATAGGTGATGTTTTAAGCGTCTCTATCGCTGTAATTATACCTGCTCTGGTTTCATATTACGCTATTATTATAATAATAAAATTGCTTGGCGGAAAAAAAACAGTAATGGTATTACGTTTTGGTGAGTACGAGCTAAGCCGTGTTAAATATTTATTTTATTTATTAATTTCACTGTCAATACTTGAGTTTGCTATTGAGGGATATATTCCTTTGCTTGCTAAGATAAGAGGGGCAAATGTCAGTCACTTTGATTTTGGAATTACTTCAGTACATGGTTTATTGATGGCTGGGTTTCTCAGTTTATCAACTATATCTATAGTTTTGTTTCAGAAAACTAAAGATAAATTATATTTGTGGATTATAGGGTATACATTTCTGTGGGCTGTTTTAATAGTCAGTAGAAAAATATTTATGGTTGGCATTACACAGTGGGTATTTGTATATTTAACATTAAATTATGTTAATTTTTCTAAGTTTATGAAGGTGTTATTAATTAGTTTGATAGTTATTGTGATTTTTGGTGTTGTTGGTGATATCAGAAGTGGTGCAGGGCATATTAACGAGCTAGGTGGATTTGCTAGTGACAGTATTATAGAAATGGTACCAGGGTTTAACTGGGTATATTTGTACATGACGACACCCCTGCATAATATAGTCTATGTGACCCAAAATGTACTACCTGAGTATAACTTATTTTTTAGTCGTACATTTAGCTCATTAGTACCGAGTGTTGTACTAGACATGATTAATGGCGGAAATTCTCGTTATGATTTTGCAGCTGCAGCCTCAAAGACAGGATCTTGGTTTGAAAGTGAAGCTTTCAACGTATCAACCGGGATGTTGAAACCCTATATTGATAATGGCTGGCTCGGTATAAATATTTTGATGGCATTTCTCGGTCTAGTCTCAGGAATTATCTATTCTAGAGGGAAAACTGCACTTGCATTCTTTTCTTTAATTACTATATCTACAGCAAGCGTATTATCAATATATTCTGATAATTTTACAAATTTGAATTTTATAGGGCAGTTTATCTTTTACTTCTTTATTTTTGTGAAGATTAAAATTAACGGGAAAGTGATTTTTAGCTAGTTTTTAAGGTCTGTTTATGAAAGTAATGCTATTTATACCAACTTATAATGCAGTAAACGGTGGTCATTGGTTAGAGCTTTTAAACTCTATACAGCAGCAAGCGATTACACCATATAAAATTGTCATTGTTGATTCGGACTCCGAAGATGCAACTTGTGATATTGCATTAAATTATTCTATTGATGTGGTGAAAATAAAAAAAGAGGAATTTAATCACGGAGGTACAAGGAATCTTGCATTACAAATAGGAGATGAAGCTGATATTATAATTTTTATTACGCAAGACGCTATTCTCAATAACGAATATTCCCTAAAAAAATTAATCGATGCCTTTACTGAAACTGATATTGCTGCTGCGTTTGGAAGACAACTTCCTCATCTTGATGCTAACCCACTAGCTGCACATGCCCGCTATTTTAATTATAAAGAAAATAGTTATATAAGCGAGAAAAAGTCCATTCCAACTATTGGTATTAAAGCTGCCTTTATATCTAACTCTTTTTCAGCTTACCGGTCTTCAATTTTCAAAGAGCTTGGTGGTTTCCCGGACAACACAATCCTTTGCGAAGATATGTTTTTTGCTGCCAAATTAATCATGGCGGGATATAAATTAGCTTATATAGCTGATGCTGAAGTACGTCATTCACATAATTACTCATTTGCAGAAGAGTTTAAGCGTTATTTTGATATTGGTGTTTTTCATTGCAATGAAAAATGGATAAGGGAGTCATTTGGAAGTGCAGGTGGTGAAGGGAAAAAATTCATTATTTCTGAATTTAAATATTTATTAAAGAACTCTCCGAGATTTATACCTAATGCAATA
Organism: Serratia sp. HNCC26DJ244; assembly: GCF_057180565.1. Classification (NCBI taxonomy): domain Bacteria; kingdom Pseudomonadati; phylum Pseudomonadota; class Gammaproteobacteria; order Enterobacterales; family Yersiniaceae; genus Serratia; species Serratia sp. HNCC26DJ244. Next base: position 41,118 of record NZ_JBXUGO010000025.1, read on the forward strand.
GTCAATAATTTTGCAAAAATATTGGGTTATAAGCTAGGGCAGAATTACACTAGATTACCAGCTAGATTAAGACGAGCATTTAGTATGCATAAGCGTTATTGGGGCTGATTATTTCTATAAAGGAATATCGATATGAGTGCTCATAGTTACTCAAAGAAATTAAATGTTGTTAAGTTTTGTTTGGCACTATCAGATTTTGTATTTTTTGTATTATCTTTAGTTTTAGCGATAGTAATTATTAATGTGCTAGAACCAGATGCAAGTAAGTATCTACCAATATCTGAAATGCCAGCAAGAATACTAACCCACGTTATGCTTGCTTTACTTTGTGTTACTTGGTTTTGGGTTCGCCTACGCCATTATAGTTATAGAAAACCTTTCTGGTTTGAATTAAAAGAAATACTTAGAACACTCTTAATCTTTTCCATTCTTGATCTAGCTTTAGTCGCATTCTCAAAGTGGGAATTCTCTCGTTATGTTTGGTTCTTAACGTGGAGTTCAGCCTTAATATTAGTTCCTCTTTCTCGATCTATAGTTAAGAGGTTGATAAATAAATTTGGAATGTGGAAGAAACATACCATAATTATTGGCTCAGGAAAAAATGCTCGTGATGCTTACTCTGCGCTTCAAAGTGAAGAAGTACTTGGATTCGCAATTCGGGGCTTTTATGCCTGTCAGCAGAAATGTGAAAATGAAATTTTTGGTGTTCCAGTAATTTCTGATGAAGATGAGCTATGGAATAAGTGTGATCCTGAAACCACACAATTTATTGTTGCACTCGAGTATGAAGAGCATGCTTTGCGGGATTTATGGTTGAAGAAACTGGCAAGCCGTACATGCCGTTCTGTTTCTGTAATACCTTCATTACGAGGAGTTCCTCTCTACGGAACTGAAATGTCTTTTATTTACAGTCATGAAGTAATGATTCTACGTGTTAATAATAATTTGGCTAAGAGAACGTCACGCTTTTTAAAAAGATCGTTTGATATTTTGGGGGCTATTTCAATTATTATTTTATTGTCGCCAATTCTTCTTGTTTTAACTTATTTAGTTTCTAAAGATGGTGGAGCGGCTTTTTATGGTCATGAACGAATAGGCCGAAATAGAAAGAAATTCAAATGTCTTAAGTTCCGCTCGATGGTTACTAATTCTCAAGAAGTATTACAGAAACTGTTAGAAAATGATGCTGAAGCTCAACTAGAGTGGGAAAAAGATTTTAAATTGAAAAATGATCCACGTATTACACGTGTTGGAAGTTTCATACGGAAGACCAGCTTGGATGAGTTACCGCAGCTTTTTAACGTCCTAAAAGGTGAGATGAGTTTAGTTGGCCCTCGTCCGGTTATCGAACAGGAATTGGAACGCTATGCTGGCGATGTAGAATATTACCTGATGGTAAAACCAGGCATGACTGGGTTATGGCAAGTTAGTGGCAGAAATGATGTGGATTATGACACTCGTGTATATTTTGACGCTTGGTATGTGAAAAATTGGTCTTTATGGAATGATATTGCAATATTGTTTAAAACAATAAATGTCGTCTTGAAAAGAGATGGAGCATACTAATTGTAAACATCCGGGCAACTCACCTTGCTGGCGTGTTTATCAAGCTTGCTCAATACGTTGCGTTTGTTATCGGAGTATACCTGGGAGCTGACCCAGCAAGCGGCAAGCGCGCTGGGCCAGCTTAGAGATGTGTAGATACCTATCTTCCCTGGGGAGGATCAAAGATCCTCGTCTTCATTGACCGGGAGTTGCGGCGTAATTTTTACTTTCACAATACGATGACTACTAATTTCTAACGGTTCAAATAGGTAATCACCAATTTTGAATTGTTCCCCTTTATTTGGGATGCGTTGGCAGTGTTCCATCAACAACCCCGCCAGGGTGTGATATTCGCGCTTTTCTTCAAGGGGGAGTGGAACATACAGCACTAAATCTTCCATCGGCATATGCCCATTGGCAATCCAACAGCCCTCGGTGGTTTGTTGAATATCGTGGCGGGCATCAATTTCTTCATCCGCTTCTGGCAAATTACCGGCAATGGTTTCCATCACATCCGTCAACGTTACCACCCCTTCGACAGAGCCAAACTCATCGACGACAAACGCAAAATGGGTTTTAGCCTGGCGGAACTGCTCCAGTGCGGAGAGTAACGTCAATTGTTCAGGGAAAATCAGCGGTTGACGTACCAGCGTGCGTAAATTCAACTGAGGTTGCTGCAACTGCTGCTTTAATACATCAATAGTATGGATCACCCCGAGTGGTTCATCTCTGGCACGGTTTTCAGTGACGACAATGCGCGTATGTTGGTTCTTTTCCAGCAGTTTGGTCAGTTTATCTTGCGGATCGTTTAGTCCAAGATACACAACATCATGGCGTGAGGTCATGATGCTACTGACAGTACGCTGGGCCATACCCAGCACACGCTCAATCATATGGCGCTCTTGCTGGTTAAAGATTTCGCCATTGTCGCTGTTGCTGTCCGCCAACAAGTTAGCTGAATGGTTGTCGACTTCTGCCTCTTCATGTTTGCCACTTAACATCCGTAACACGGCTTCAGCTGTACGTTCACGCAGCGGCCGCACTTTTGACAGAAAACGGCGGCGATTAAATTGGGCAAGCTGATTTAATGCTTCGATCATTACCGAGAAACCGATGGCCGCATAGAGATAGCCTTTGGGAATAGAGTAACCAAACCCTTCAGCAACCAGACTAAAGCCAATCATCAGCAGAAAACTCAGGCAGAGAATAACGATGGTGGGGTGAGCATTGACAAAACGGGTCAGTGGTTTACTGGCCAATAACATCAAGCCGATGGCGATACAGACGGCAATCATCATCACTGCCAATTCTTCCACCATGCCGACAGCTGTAATGACGGCATCTAGTGAAAATACTGCATCCAGCACCACAATCTGTGCCACGACCGGCCAGAAACGCGCACCTTTCTGTGGGCCGTGGTGGTTATCATCTTTGCCTTCTAGCCGCTCGTTTAACTCCATAGTGGCTTTAAACAGCAGGAATAGCCCACCAATCAGCATAATCAGGTCGCGACCACTGAAATGGTGGCCGACAGCAAAAAAGAGTGGTTTGGTTAGCGTAGCCAACCAGGAGATTGAGGCCAACAGCGCCAAACGCATCAGCAGCGCCAGTAATAAACCGATGACACGAGCTTTATCACGTTGTTTTTTGGGTAATTTTTCCGCCAGAATGGCGATGAATATCAGGTTGTCAATCCCTAAGACAATTTCCAACACAACCAATGTGGCTAAGCCAGCCCAAATTGTTGGATCTGCGATCCATTCCATACGCCTAATTTCACCTTGTAGTTAAACGGTAAACAGTTAAACGGCAAATGCCGCACTCAGCATGATGGAGGTTGAAGGCGGGGATTTCAACTTTTAATCACAGATTAACGACAGTGGTTAAAAACGTGGAATATCACTCATTGTCGCTCAAGATACAGGCGGAAACATTGTATATTGAGCTAACGTAGTTTCTTAAATCGAAGAACGGTATATACTTGTTGCCTTGCATGTGTCAGGTCGATAGGTCTCAGCCAAAACAATGGGGATCTCACGCTGTTTATGGGCTACATGTAACTTGTTGTATGACAAGCCGGTAATTAAATATTTCTACAGCGCATTGGTAGCTGAAAGCCAAGGGCGGTAGCGTGTGAAAATCAGTATAAGCTTACGAGCAAACGGAAAATTTTAGCCGAAGTGGGTTCAAAGGGTTGTCCGGCGACAACATGATTCCACTTAGGCGTAGGGCGCTACAGGTTCTTGCATCTAGACCTCGGAAAGAGAGATTAAGGAGTAACAATGGCGATTTTAGTCACTGGGGGGGCAGGTTATATTGGTTCCCATACTGTTCTGGCATTGCTGGAACGAGGTGAGGACGTTGTGGTCCTGGACAACCTCTCTAACTCCTCAGAAGAGTCACTGCGGCGAGTAGAACAACTCACCGGCAAGGCGACGATCTTCTATCAAGGCGATGTTCAAGATGCCGAATGTTTAAACCGTATTTTTGATGGACACAGGATCTCATCCGTGATCCACTTTGCCGGGCTAAAAGCTGTTGGTGAGTCAACCCGCAACCCTTTGGAATATTACCAGAACAATGTCACTGGGACATTGGTACTGCTGAATGAAATGCGCCGTGCCGGTGTACACAAATTTATCTTTAGCTCTTCAGCTACGGTGTATGGCGCTAATGCCCCTGTCCCCTATGTTGAAACCACCCAGATTGGTGGTACCACCAGCCCTTATGGCACATCTAAACTGATGGTTGAGCAGATCCTGCAGGATTTCGCCAAAGCTGAACCGCAATTCTCCATTATTGCCTTACGCTATTTTAACCCGGTGGGCGCGCATGAGTCCGGCCTGATTGGTGAAGATCCGAATGGCATCCCTAACAACCTGCTGCCCTACATTTCACAGGTTGCTATTGGCAAATTGGAGACGCTGGGTATTTTTGGTGGTGATTATCCAACCCAAGATGGCACCGGCGTGCGTGATTACATCCATGTAATGGATTTGGCGGAAGGGCACTTGATGGCGATGGACCACCTACGCAAAATCAGCGGCTTTAAGGCCTACAATCTTGGTGCTGGGGTAGGGTACTCAGTACTTGAAATGGTTCATGCGTTCGAAAAAGCCTCAGGTGTAACGATCCCTTACCAGATTTTGCCCCGCCGTGACGGCGACCTGCCAGCATTCTGGGCGGATGCCACACTAGCCGAGAAAGAGCTCGGTTGGGCGGTATCCCGCGGTATTGCCACCATGATGCGTGATACCTGGAACTGGCAGAGTAAGAATCCTAGGGGTTATGGAAGTGTTTGAATGTGTTATTAGAAAACCATTACATGGTACTTGGCTAATGAATCTTGGTGGCATCGAGTAAAAGATGGCTTCTATACACTAAATAATTCGAGTTGCAGGAAGGCAGCACCGCAGACAATTTCCAGGAGCTTACACTGGTAAGTGACTGGGGGGAGCGACAAATCCGCCTAGAGCGGATTTGAACGCCGCTTGCGGCGGCCCCGAAGGGGCGAGGGCCATGGATGGACCTCATAATAATGCCAACACACATGCAACTTGAAGTATCATGAGTATATGCAGCTGAGCGTTTGGGTTTAACCCACTAATTTGGTGATATAAAAATGAAAGGTATTGTTCTAGCGGGGGGGAGTGGTACACGTCTTTACCCTATTACTCGGGGTATATCAAAGCAGTTATTGCCTATATATGATAAACCGATGATCTATTACCCGCTTTCAGTATTGATGCTGGCGGGAATTCGCGACATTCTGATTATATCCACCCCGGAGGACTTGCCATCGTTCAAGCGACTGCTTGGGGATGGCAGTAGGCTAGGTATTTCGTTAAGCTATGCAGAACAGCCAAGCCCGGATGGTTTGGCACAAGCCTTCTTGATTGGTGAAGAGTTTATCAATGGTGATAGTTGTGCCCTAGTGCTGGGGGACAACATCTTTTTTGGTCAGAGCTTTGGGCCAAAACTAACAACCGTAGTGGAGCGTAACCAAGGTGCGACAATATTCGGTTACCAGGTGATGGACCCTGAACGATTTGGTGTTGTGGAGTTTGATGATAATTTCCGTGCACTTTCACTGGAAGAAAAACCAGTAAAACCTAAATCTCACTGGGCTGTAACTGGGCTCTATTTCTATGACCATAATGTTGTCGAATTGGCGAGACAGGTTAAGCCATCTTCCCGGGGAGAATTAGAAATCACCACACTCAACCAAATGTATCTGGAAAGAGGCGAACTTAATGTTGAGTTGCTCGGTCGCGGTTTTGCTTGGCTGGATACCGGTACCCATGACAGCCTGATTGAAGCATCGCAGTTTATTCATACTATCGAAAGCCGCCAAGGCTTGAAAGTGGCTTGCTTGGAAGAGATAGCTTACCGTAAAGGGTGGTTGAGTCGAGAACAAGTTGAAGCTGAAGCTAAATTGCTTGGAAAAACCCTGTATGGGCAGTACCTATCACAACTAATTATGGAGAAGTAGGATGCAAGTCTTGGATACCAAAATCGATGGTGTGAAGATTATTCAACCAAAGGTATTTGGCGATGCGCGCGGTTTTTTCTTGGAGACCTTTGAAAAAAAACGCTATCAGGAAATGCTAAATATTGAACTGGATTTTGTGCAGGATAACCATTCGCGCTCTTCCCATGGTGTGTTGCGTGGGCTGCATTTTCAAAAGGTAAATCCCCAGGGTAAACTAGTGCGAGTAGTGCGTGGTGAAGTGTTTGATGTGGTGGTAGATATACGCCAGGATTCACCCACGTACGGTGTTTGGGAGGGTGTGCTCCTTTCTGAAGAAAATAAAACCCAGTTCTGGGTTCCACCGGGTTTGGCACATGGCTTTGTTGTACTTTCTGATATGGCAGATTTTGAGTATAAGTGCACCGATTATTATAACCCAGCACATGAAGGGTGCCTGCTATGGAATGACCCTGCTGTAGGTATCGAGTGGCCAATTAAGAGCCCGACACTGTCTGAAAAAGATAAACTGGGTAGATTATTTAAGGAGTTAGGCCAATGAAAGTGTTATTGACCGGTTCTAAAGGGCAATTAGGTAATTGCTTTTGTGACCGCCTTCCGGCAGGGTGGCATGTACTGGCAACTGATGTTGATACTCTCGATATCACAGATTTGGCTAAGGTTAAACAGCAGGTAATTGAATATCGGCCAGATGTGATTGTCAATGCGGCAGCTTACACTGCGGTTGATAAAGCTGAGTCTGACCAGCAAATTGCTACCTTGATTAATGAAATTGGCCCTAAAAACTTGGCATTAGCCGCGAATGAAGTTGGTGCTCGTTTGGTCCATGTCTCTACGGATTATGTTTTTGATGGTGAGGCCAAAACACCCTATATAGAAACAGCCATAACTAACCCACTAGGAGTTTATGGCAAAACCAAGTTAGCCGGTGAAATTGCCGTTAGCCAGATTCAACCTGATGCCTTGATTATCCGCACCGCTTGGGTATTTAGTGAGTATGGTAATAATTTTGTGAAGACCATGCTGCGCTTAGGGAAGGAGCGGGATGAGTTAAATGTGGTGGCGGATCAGTTCGGCTGCCCAACCTATGCGGGTGATATTGCCGTAGCAATCATAGAATTATTAAAAAAGAATGCTGATGGGGGAATTTATCACTTCTGTGGTGACAGCCAAGTCGCATGGAATGAGTTTGCAGAGGCAATATTTACATCTGCATTAAAGATGAAGCAATTGCCTAAATTGCCTGTGGTGAAAGCGATAGGGACAGAGCAGTACCCAACACCAGCGAGAAGACCTAAATACTCAGTACTTAACTGTGACAAAATTAAGCAACAGGGTATCGCTCTATCTTGCTGGCGAGACAGAATTGATGCTATTGTGCGCGCAAACATGCAACCCTAAGACCATATCCGTCATACTTTGAGTTGGTTGGCTGCGGTCTACATTCGCAGAAATTTGTTATATAACCAAGCAACTTGGAGTATGAAGAGTATAGAGCAGGCTTACGAAAAACGATGCGCTGAGCGTCGATATCTCGCTCTGTTGGTGTCATTAGATTGCTTACTATTTGGGGTGGTTAGTGTCAGAGCAACAAACTTGTAGTGAACTCCCTTCCGTAACTGAATTTTCCCCTATGCATTATAAGATTTCTGCAGTGATTGTGTCTTATCACCCTGAGTTAGGCAACCTTACCAGGCTGATCGACAGTCTAACTCAGCAACAAGTTTCTTGTGTCTTGGTGGATAATGGCACGTTAGCGCCAGAGGTGGTTGAGCAGTTGTCGCGTTTGGCAACCGTTATCAGACTTGAAGAAAACGTCGGGATTGCGAAGGCGCAGAACATAGGTATTGAGCAAGCATGTCAATGCCATCAGGCTGATATGATTGTATTTTTTGATCAAGACAGCAATGTGAATGATGGTTTTATGGCAAATCTGTCGCATGATTTCCACGTTATTGCCGCGACCCAAAAACTGGCTGCGATCGGCCCCATCTTTACCGATTCACGTTATGGATTTCACTATCCACTCATCAAAGTCAATGCATTGGGATGGCGTACAAAATTACGGCCGGAGACACAACAGGCCCCATTTGAAGTCAGTATGCTCATCTCTTCTGGTTCGCTGATTCCTGTCAGTGTATTGCGCGACGTAGGTTTGATGAATGAATCTTTCTTTATTGACTATGTTGATACCGAATGGTGTCTACGTGCCGTCGCAATGGGTTACAAGATTTATGCTTCAACTTCGGCAAGAATGTCCCATGCTATTGGTGATAGGACGATGAAAGTCTTAGCTTGGCATGTTCCTATGCATTCTGATTTCAGAAGATATTATCGGATACGTAATGGTTTTTTATTAACCAGAATGACGCATATTCCTCCGCTGGTAAAAATTCGTGAAAACGTTTTTAACACCATTCACCAGTTGCTATTGATTATGTCCCAACCAAATAAAAAAACGCACTTCAGAACATGGTATCGTGCTTTTAAAGATGGAATAAGCACAAAATGAGTGAAGGGAATCAAATGGAAAAAAAAATGCCTGTTGTAGCGTCTATTGTGTTGTATAAACATACGCAACAAGAGCTACAACCTACAATAGATTCATTATTAAGTGAAGCTTTAGTAGAAACCATTATTTTAGTTGATAATGCTGATTGTGAATGGGCAGCACACATCAATAACCCGCGTATCGTTTACATCAAGTCTGACAAAAATGGCGGATTTGGCCATGGCCATAACCAAGCGATGGCTGCCTTCCTTGATAAATGTGAATATTTTATTATCTGCAATCCAGATATTGAATTTGATGTCGGCACGGTAGAGACGTTATATCGTTTTGCCAAACAAAACCAACATGCCTTTCTTGCACCGAATGTCATCTACCCAAACGGTGAAAAACAGCGTGTTTGCCGGCTGCTGCCAACACCAGCAAACCTTTTATTACGCCGCTTTGTGCCTTTTTTTGCAAAATTTTTTGATAAAAAGTATGAACTGCATGGTGTCGACGATACACAAAATTTCTTTGCCCCATTTATTTCCGGTTGCTTTATATTTGCGCAAACCGATTTACTGAAGAAAGTACAAGGGTTTGATTCACGATACTTTATGTACCTTGAGGATGTTGATTTGTGTCGTAAAGTATTGGCGTACACTAAGCCAATATTTTGCGCAGGCGCAACGGTGAAGCATGGTTTCGCAAAAGGCTCCTATAAAAACTACAAACTGTTAGGCTACCATATTCAATCTGCCATCCATTATTTTAATAAATGGGGATGGTTCATTGATTCAGAACGCAGTCATATTAATAAAAAATGCTTGGACCAATTACCATCTATTACTGTTCAAGTGAGAAAGGAAAATCAGTAAAATGTTGACAAGTGGATTTGTGAATAAAACTTTTCTAGCTCTATTTTGTACGATTTCTATAATTGCTATTTTATTATTGCCGGTTAATGCTGTCAGTAAGTCATTTGCAGTAGCCGCAGTAGTTAATTTTGCATTTTTCACCTACTATTTCAAAAATTTTTATAATCTACCATCCATCTTTATGAGTATGTTTTTATTTATGATCGGATGCAGTCAAGCACGTTTGACACTAATTGAACAGGATAGTTTCAGCCAATCAACCTGGAATGCCTTGATTAGTGTCATTGTTGTTTGTTACGCAGTGGTATTCTGGTTTATGCTGCGCTATGGGCGGATCGAAAATAGTAAAAAGATGAATGGTGAGTATCGGATCTGTGGTAGGACACTGTTCTGGGCTAACCTAATCTGTATTATTGTGGAAACTGGGCTTTACTGGTTTGCAATTGATAAAATTGGCGCAATACCTCTTTTTGATGACAATGCACGCGCAAATATCATGCCTAAAGTGATTAGTAACTATCTTATGGTATTGCTAGTGCTGCCTATTTTCTTTATTATTTTTAATACAATATATGTCACCGAAACACGGAAATATGGTTATCTTATTTTCAGTGCATATTATTTGCTGTTACTGCTGTTACTGGGTGGACGCATCAATATTTTTATTCCCGTGGTGACTAGTCTATTTTACATACTTATTCAATATTATTTTTTTGAAAAAAATAAATTATCACTTTTGTTTACGGGCTTTTTAACTTTAATGGCTGTCATCATACTGATGGTTTCTATACCGATCATTAGAACTCAGGTTTATTTAAATAATCAACAGCCGGGAGTTAGCAGCACAGATTATTACAAGGCTATTTATAATACTCCAAATCAGAATAGTAAGCCTTTAAATAATGATGTGGCGGTAAATTCAAAAGCTCATGATTCAGAAGCCACAAAAGAATCAGAGCCCGAGTTAGAGAAGGAAGAATTCAAACCCACGATGGTATTGCCGCCTAAAATAATGTCCATTTGGATTAATTTGAGTACCGAGATGCATGCCTTTAATAAATTGGTTATCTATCTTGATAATACAGGAGACTTCCGTAATGGGCGCATGTTATTAACAGGAACCTTCCGCTTTGCGACTAAATTTTTCATGCCGGATGAAACCCTTGATCTGGAAAAAATGGGAGGATATAACTGGATCAACATCATGACCTTTATGCAAAAACCTTATATGGATTTTGGTATGTATGGGGTGGCGGGTTTTATGTTGTTATTTACCAGTATTGGTATGACATTATATAAACGTATGCAGCAGCAGAAAACAGTGGCTAACACACTATTTTATAGTTATTTCTGTATGGCAACGGTATTTATGATTTTTGATAATCACTTCTATTATTCTACGATAATCGTCAATGTTGTGATTTTACTTCTCTTCTTGAGTTTTATGCGCCGAGATTGGTTAGCTATTTTAAAGATATCCAGCCCGCAGAGTGGCCATATAAAGCAGGAAGCGTCGGATGATTAAATACGTTAATCACCCCGTTGTTCGTAACTACCTTTCACTGCTGATGGTACAGGGCGGGAATTTTATTTTCCCGCTGCTGGTTTTTCCTATAATTGGCCGTAATATTGGTGTCGCTCTATTTGGCGATATCATGTTCTGCTACATGATAGCGTTTTATCTTTCCATATTTGTTGATTATGGCTTCAACTTTTCAGCAGTGCGTACTATTGCAAAAATGGACAATCACTATGAGTTATCACGTAGCTTTTATGCGGTAGCCTTTAGTAAACTGTTTTTAACACTGGTGGCCCTATTAGTTATCTCATTGATGACATTCAATTGGGAGAAACTTGCAGTATTGAGTGATTACATACTGATCTCCTCGTTACTTATTGTTGGCTCAATGCTTTCACCTTATTGGTTATTGCAAGGGGTGGGCAAGATGGCCTGGGGAGCGATGATCACGCTGTTGGCAAGGGTTGTCACGTTAGTAACTTTTTTGCTGTTTCCTATCACCGCTACAAGCGCGGCACTGCTGCTTGCTTTCCCCAATTTTTTGGCAGCAGTCGTTATGCTAATGTGGGTTATCAAACGTTATCAGTTGGGTTACCCAAAACTCGTGATACCAAGTGTTGTGGCTAATTTACGTGAAGGTTGGCCAGTATTCATCGCCAATTCAATAACGATGGTGTACTCAGCCAGTAATACTATTTTGTTGGGAATAATTGCTGGTCCAGTTTCTGCTGGGTTATACGGAGCAGCAGAAAGATTAGTGCGTTCTGGTCTAGCAGTGATGGCCCCTTTATGCCAAGCTGCTTATCCGATTATTTGCAGCTATCGCGAGAACGAAAGTGTCAAGCGCAATCGACTGATAAAAAGAGTGCTTGTCTTCAGCACACTTTTTGGTGTCTGCGCTTTTTGGTTTATTAACCAGTTTTCAGCTCAAATTATTACTTTACTATTTGGTGAAAAATTTATTGAAGCGGCCCCTATTCTTGCCGTACTTTCAATGATGCTGTTGATTATCCCGCCGGCAATTGTGCTAGCCCAATTGTTCTTGCTGGCTAATCATCATGATCGTACTTTGCAACGGATTTACATCTGTTGCGCTGCAACTCATTGCATGCATATCTATTTTACGACATACATGTTCGGTGCAATTGGAGCGTCATATTCATTGGTGTTTACTGAATTTTTGGCTACAGCACTGATTATTTACATGAGTAGCAGACTATTAAAAGGTTGATTAATACCCGCCATACTTCAAGTTGCTTGAAACGCTCGTTAAGACCGAGATACCTTGGGCAATCGTTCTGAGGGGCTATGATGAGATACATCCCTGTATCACAACCTACGGACTGACTTAATGTCGTTCATATTCGCTTCTGGCAAATTTGTCGGTGGCTGACGCCGCAACACACCCTTTCCCTAATATCAAGATTGGTTAATCAACTTGAAAGATCGCGGGTATATACGCGGCAAAAATTCGATTTATTCCGCAAAGATCTCACATCACTGAACAATCCCTGACCCGCTAATTTATCTGTACAATACTCATCTTCACGTTATGATATGGTTTTATATTTATTAACTTTAATCAATTATCTCTTTTGTTTTCAACGTTAAAGTTTTTTAAAACAGGAGTTCCTAATGTCCAAACAACAAATCGGCGTTGTCGGCATGGCGGTGATGGGCCGCAATCTGGCACTGAACATTGAAAGCCGTGGTTATACCGTTTCCATCTTTAACCGTTCCGGTGACAAGACTGATGAAGTGATTGCCGAGAATCCAGGCAAAAGTTTAGTGCCATACTACAGCGTGGAAGAATTTGTCGAATCGTTGGAAAAGCCACGCCGCATTTTGCTGATGGTAAAAGCGGGGGATGCGACGGATAAGACCATTGCTTCTTTGACCCCGCATCTGGAAAAGGGCGATATCCTGATTGATGGTGGCAACACCTACTATAAGGACACCATTCGCCGTAATCGTGAACTGTCTGCTCAGGGCTTCAACTTTATTGGTACCGGAGTGTCCGGTGGTGAAGAGGGAGCTTTGAAAGGGCCTTCTATCATGCCTGGCGGCCAGAAAGAAGCCTATGAACTGGTTGCTCCTATCCTGAAGAAAATCGCCGCTGTAGCTGAAGGCGAGCCCTGCGTTGCCTATATCGGCGCTGATGGTGCCGGGCATTATGTGAAGATGGTGCATAACGGTATCGAGTATGGCGATATGCAACTGATCGCAGAGGCTTACTCGTTGCTAAAACAAGCATTGAACTTGAGCAATCAACAACTGGCGGAAACCTTTAGTGAGTGGAATAAAGGCGAATTGAGCAGTTATTTGATTGATATCACGAAGGATATCTTCACCAAGAAAGATGACGAGGGTAAATACCTGGTTGATGTGATCTTGGATGAGGCTGCTAATAAGGGTACCGGTAAATGGACCAGCCAGAGCTCGCTGGATCTGGGCGAACCACTGTCGTTGATCACGGAATCAGTGTTTGCGCGTTATCTCTCTTCATTGAAAGACCAGCGTGTTGCGGCATCTAAAGTGCTAACTGGCCCTAAAGTAACGCCATTTAGCGGTGATAAAGCCGAGTTTTCGGAAAAAGTGCGCCGGGCGCTGTATCTAGGCAAAATCGTGTCTTATGCGCAAGGCTTCTCTCAGTTAAAAGCAGCCTCTGAGGAAAATAATTGGGATTTACATTACGGTGAAATTGCCAAGATTTTCCGTGCTGGGTGCATCATCCGCGCTCAGTTCCTACAAAAAATTACTGATGCTTATGCTGAAAATGCCGACATTGCTAATCTATTGCTGGCGCCTTACTTCAAACAGATTGCCGATGATTATCAGCAGGCACTGCGTGATGTAGTTTCCTATGCGGTGCAGAATGGCATTCCAACGCCAACCTTCTCTGCCGCTATCGCCTACTACGACAGCTACCGCTCTGCTGTGTTACCTGCCAACCTGATCCAGGCGCAGCGTGACTACTTTGGCGCGCATACTTACAAGCGTATTGATAAAGACGGGGTATTTCATACCGAATGGATGAAGTGAACATAAACTGAGGATTTAATTTGCACTGGATTAAATCCAATACTTTTTGAATCTAGCATCCATTATTTTATATTTATTAAACCACTTCGTTGCACGAAGTGGTAATTATTACACCAAGGTAATCCTCCTATCAATCGCTGAACAATCTGACAGAGAGATAGTATTGGCTGAGAAATTATAGTGTAGGATTCTTAATAACAACATGGACTTTAAATTTCTGTATTTACAAATATAGCAGAGAATTTATCAGAAATAAAATATATTGTAGTTAATATATTAACGCAAAAAAGTCGTTTAAAGCAGGATTACGAAAAAAGATGCACCGAGCAAGGATAGACACTGAGTACCTAGCGTCTGTCCTTGGCGGGGCGGTGTTTCGTAATCTTGCCCTGAGTATTAATCTGTACAGTTTATATCATTAATATATTTAGCTGGTACCTTCATTTTAAATTTAGGTACAGGCGGTTCAATTTGTATTAATAAAAACCCGTCAGTTGCTATTTCTGGGTGACATAAACTACTTTTAAATTTATTTGAAGAATTATATTTTAGTGTCGAATTATTTATAACGGAGCCGTTCAGCACATTCATTATATGGAGAATTAAAATAATTATAACCAATGCATATGAAATTTTATTTAAAAAACGTATATTAGATAATTGAGACAATACTATAACGAAGAGAGTGGATGAAATTACATTTATACCCATAAAATATCTATCAGGATATGTTGCCGTATAATCATTAAGAATGCCCGTTAATCCATACCGTCCACTTATAGTGGCTATAGTGTACACTGCCATTACAGAGAATAGAAATATTATAGCATTTTTAGCTTTATCATTTTTAGTGCTTATATATGCAAAGATACACATTGAGAGGAATAGAAAGCTAAACAAAATAGAAGCTAAATCATTAAATTCACTGTACCAAGGGAATATGAAATTATATAATATAGATCTCGCCGTAACCATTTCAATAATATTTTTCGGATTTGGAGTGCCTAATATGCCTCCGTGTCCATCCATATTAGGAATAATGATTAAAAAAAGTAACGATAATGATGTAATTAAAGGCAGAAATTCAAGCAGGGCATGTTTATTTTTTATAAAATATTTTATCCGCAAAGCCAAATAAATACCAGTAACAGCAAAACAAACTGGATTTGTTGCAGCTGCAAGAAATATAAATATATCAAAAATGTATTTGCAATATTTTACCCTGCACTCGCCTCTTAATAAATGGAGGCATACCGAGATGATTGGCATGTAAAATCCAACTTGGACTAAAGTGCCTATACTCTCACTGGTAGATCCGCCAAGGGGAACTAATATAGAAAATAGAAACCCTGCCATTGAAAAGAAACGATTAGAATACATTCTCAAGCATTTATAGATTAATATAGCAACAACAGAATAGAAAGAATATGAAACTATCGCTATGGCTTGTGGTAAAAAATAAAGAGGGCTGCCACTGACTATATAACTAATTTTTGAGGAAATAAAAAGTAAAGCAATGTTGAAGAAAACATAATAATCTGAGCGTGCATGTAAAAATGTGGATATCCAGCCATCACGCAATGCTTTTGCTGTCCATATACCATCTTCTGCATAAACGTTAGCATCTAGGAATGCATAAGGTTCGCGAAAAAATAGGATTGAAAAGCCCAAAAAGAATAGGAATAATATTTTCATTACGTCTTTCATATTATCATCTCTAAGCTCTAGTACTGTCTGAGACAGTTTGTGACTGTTAAAATAATGAATCATTGAATATTTACTTACATCAAAACTCACCTACTAACCTATATTGCTTTAATGTGGAAATGTTAATTATTTTTTTAACTTTATATTATATAAGCCAAAACTTGCCTTAAATAATACGAGAAGAACAGAAATATTACCTTTTACACTACTTATCTTAGTTGGTACTTCTCCTTTAGGATAGCGGCGTATTGTTGCTAGTTCAATGCAACGGTACCCCAACTTCGGTGCGCGATAAGATAGGTAAGCTAATAATTCATATGTCATAAATATATCTCGGAATATAGACATATTCGGGTCAAGTAACATTTTTTTACTATAGGCACGGAAGCCTTGGGTAGTATCTGTCCATTTGAAACCTGACGCGATACTTAATACCGGAGCATGCATAAAGCGTATGGCTAAATCACGTGATTTAGGTGTGTTCTCTGCAATACCACCGTTAAGAAAGCGTGAGGCTTGAACAAAATCAAATCCATTTTTTAATGCAGCAATGAAATTTGGAATGGCTTCGGGATCATCTTTATCATTTCCATCGATCGTGATAATACCTTCATAGTCCTGTTCCAAGGCAAATGCATATGCACAACGTAGTTGGGCACTTAATTTTCCTTCCCCAGTTTTCAATAATAACCCACGAACACCCAAATCTCGTAAGCTGGTCAGTTCTAAAGAACCATCACTACTACCGCCATCAACGATAATAATATCTGCCATATCAGCAATTGCCAGTGCAGCCATACGGCTGAGCAGGCTTTTAATTCGTTCTCCTTCATTGATGACTGGAATAATGACACAATAGTCACTCTTTTTTCCAAGCCATAAGGAAATATCGAACGATGGGACTTGCCATGAATCTTGCTGCTTTGTCAATGTATTCATAATAGTTTCATTCTGTTGTTATTTTAAGCTACGCGCGCAGTGATCAGTGCAACTCCAGCGATAACCAGAGCTATGCCAGCGCCAGTAGTCCAGTGTAATGGTTCATTGAAAATGAGCACTGAAAGTAACGCAACGGAAGCAACAGCACCCGTTGTTAATATTGGATGTGCTACGTTTAATGGAAGATAGGCTAAGGCCGCTGCATAAAGTAAAAATGCTGCCCCATATAAAATTAATCCTAGCCAGAATGGCCAATTAGTTAGTGCAGCCAACGGATCGGTAAAACTCGGAAATTTACGTGGTGGCATCATGGCTAGCTTGATTAATACACTGGCTGATGCATTAGATGCGATACCTAGCAATAGAATCAACCATTTCATATGTTATTCACCTGCAATGCAGGGCGATAATTGGTGATTGTGTGTTGCAGTGCTCGTTCAATAGAGCATAAATGAGGCTCACTTGCTGTTGCTACCATTTCAATAGTGGCCACCGACATGGGCAAATATTGAGCTAATGCGTGATGGATTGCGCTGTGGTTTGTAGTCGTATCTCCAATTGGTAGCAGGTCTGCTTCACTAATATGGATATGACCAATTAAATCTGAATAACAAGGCAGTAGATCATTAATATTTTCGCTGTTAATTGCCATTGCGCCAGTATCCAATTGCATTTTTATTGATGGGTGTTGGATTAACTTAACGATACGTGCTGTTTCTGCAGTGGTGGTCATAAAGTTGGCACCATAGTGCGTCGGGTTTGGTTCTAGACAAATAATTACACCATGCTGTTGTGCAATGTCCGCGAGTTGTTGAAAGAAAGATAGCGCAGTTTCGATGGTTTTTTGCTCACTGAGTCCTGAACAGTCTCTATTACGTGGCGAACCAAAAACGAGACGAGTTGCACCTAAACCCGCTGCAATACGACAAACTGCAGTTAAATGGGATAGCATAGCTTGCTGGCTCTCTTCAGAACCGAATACATTCAACCCCTGTGTGCCGAATAATAGGGCCTGCATCCCAACAATCTCAATATTGTGGTCACCCCACCAATTTTTTACTTTAGCAATATCAGTACTTGATGCACTAATAGGATCAGCGAAATATTTCCCAGGTGCAATATCAATAGCATCTACTTGATATTTATGTAAAAGCTCTACAATGGCATCATCTTCTGCTACATCCCAAGCAATATTAGAAATGGATAATCTCATTTTTTTTCCTCAGTTGCAGATTTCATCGAGATAGGTTCGGACTGAGCATAAGCACGAATCGCTTGTATCGTTTCACGAACACTATATTGATAATTATCTTGGCCACCTAGTATAGATGCATATTGAGATTGCATATCATATGTGGCAGCATCCCCATCAAACTGCTGTTCAAAACTGATGCCAAAGCCTTGCTGAGCAACTTGCGCCACACTTAGCGGTGAACTTGTTAAGTGAACGAGCTTTAATCCGGCTTTCAATGAAGCTTGTATATCGAACCACAAGTTGACCATCGGATAAAATTGAAATACACCGCGACTATCGATTGAATGTAGGTTGTTGCTATTAAGAAAATCAAAAATGATGTTTTTGCGTAGCCCTGGGCCAACTAATCCAGGTAATCGAACTATCAAAAACTGTTCAAAATTATGTTTGACAAATTGCTCCAAACGATAACGATTAAGACCATAAGCATGGAGGTCGGTGGTGTCAACTAAACTTGACTCATTGACGCCAATTGGTGATTTAAAAACATCCACAGTACTGATAAGGATGAACGTTTTACATTTTATTGTTTTTAAATGTGCAATCAGGCTGTCTATTTTTTTACGGTCAGATTCTGGATCTTTGTTGGCTAACCATTTTTGCGCAGGTGCGCCTGCACATACAACGGTATCAAAAATATTATTATCAATATCGCCAATGTTGTTAGAACGATAAAGTGCGTCAAACTTTGTTTGTTTCAGTAGGGTACTACCAACAAACCCCGAAAAACCAATTAAGGCATTTTGCATTATTTTCCACCTGCTTATCTTTGCTATTGGTTGCCGATTGTTTATCGGTCACGGCCCGTTTGAACTTTATTTTTGTATGTACTGCTAGAGTCGCTGAGAACATTAACACGATCCTGGTTGACCATAACAGCACTGTTCTTTTCGAATACAATTGAGTAATCAGCCTGCTCACTGCGATCATCTAATAAGCGGCCAAGGTACTCACCAAAAAAAGCCAGCATGACAAATTGTAGCATAAATAACAGAGACATAAAGAGAACAGTTGTTGTCCACCCCTCAACTACGTGGCCACTAATAATATTGATAGTCACACTGTATACTGCAAAAATGAATGCAGCTAAACTTCCTATCATGCCGATTCCAGACATCCAGCGTAGTGGTCGAGATGAGTTGAATACCATCAAACGCACCAAGTATCGAAAACCACACCAGAAGGATTTTTTTTGCGAGCTGTCTGGCTGTAGTTCGTAACAGTATGAACCACTAGGATAGCCAGTTTTTTGTATTCTTAAATAAAATTGGTGATGGAAACGGCCGGTACTGGTGACTGAGTTAACCGCTCGCCGACTAAGACAACGTAAGCTGGTTGCCTGTGGTGGTAAGTGGTAGTCGATAGCTTGAAGGATTTTATCTGAGATTGAACGAAACAAGCGATAAGCTAATGAAATAGGTTGTTCAGCAACACCCACTACGACATCCATACCTGATTTGCAGCACTCAACGGTACCTGAAATAGCACTGATTGGATCAGTTTGAAGATCGAAAAGTACCACAAAATCACCGATGGCATTTTCAAGACCGGCAGCCCAAGCAACATCATTGTGAACGTAGCCGGCAAGTTGAATATAACGAACGCTGGGGATATGGCGTAACATCGTTTCCATATCATATCCTGGGCTATTTGTTACCCAAGGCCCTTGAATTATAATGACTATTTCATAATCAGAATACAAGCTATCCAAATAAATTTGAATTTGTTTTACTTTTTCTTCTATCCCAACTAACTGTTGGTCAATATTTAATACTACTGAAACAAAAGAGTCACTTTTCACGGCGTTAACACTCCTATCAATCTACAATATGCTGCTTAGTAATCGCATCGATTACATCATATACATTGTCTATTTTTCCCCCCATAATGCAGTGGAACCCAGATAAACCATGATTAGCTCTAAATAATATTGGGCGCGAATCATCAGATTCACTACGAGGTAGCAAGGTTTTCACTTCCCAGAGAGAGCGCTTATACTCACAATCTTCTAGAATGGGTAAGTAGCGCATGGCATCTTTCTTCATATAGTGCCAAGCACTATTTTTTTCGTCTTCATCAAATTTTCTATGAGCATCAACATAAGTGATATGGTCTTTGTCGAACCATTCATAATGTGGGGTATAACGAACGTGACTAAAAGAATGCAACTTAGCAGAGGGGAAGGGCATTACGGAAAAGAATGGACCACACATCACCGTCAAGCCAACTTTTTTCAACTCATCCGGTACATCCACAAGGCACATTTCTGTCATTTCATGCTTAAGAGGGATTAACTCTAGAGTAGAATTTTGCAACATGTAGTTGATATGAGAGTAAGTGCAGTTGAATACATGATCAGCATACATCTCTGCAATTTCACCAGACTGGGTATTTGTGTAGGTAACCATTAAACCGTCTTGGTGCTGGCATACCTTATCGACTGAAACATTGGTCTGATAATTGGCTAAGGATGTTTTCACTCGCTCTAGCATGGCATCGCGAAGTTTCCACGAGTCAAAAGCATATTCGGTAACAGAAAAACAGGCATCTATCATGGCCGGATTAGTGAGCTTTTGTAAGTGAGAGGGGGCTGACTCACAGGATGCGCCAATACGCTCACAAAATTTGGTGAACTGATTAGCTGTCACTTTTCCTAGTTTGCTGCTGATTAAATAGTACTTTTCGAAGTCGGAGTCGATACAATCTCGAAACTCAGCCACAAAACGAGGGAAAGATACGCGAGACCTTAAGGCGGTTAAAATGCTACGAGGATAATGGTAACCATTATGAACGCGTGCTTGATTGTTAAATGATGCCCGAGACATAAAGTTTGACTCTTTTTCAAACAGTTGGACATCATGCCCCCGCTCTGCAAAAAATTCGGCAATATACATGCCGAAAAAACCACCACCTACGATAACAATCTTTTTTTTCATAGCATATCATTCACTTTTTTAAACATTTTTTGATAAAAAAGTATATTCAGCAAAAAAAATTAAGATATCAATAGTATCTATATATCAAGTTAACTTCACCAAATATTGTACTATTTTGAACGTTGTTACGCTGAACAGTCTGACTCAGTTGATTACATATCCTTTTTGTTTGAGGCGCGCTGAGTTGGATTTGATACAGGTGACCATATCACTAGTCACTTTTCTTACACATGAAGTCGTTTTAAGCTTCAGCTTATCCCTATGAAAAAAAAGAATTTAGTGTACTGGAGAGTCATGCCTTTATTGTTTGGATTTATCCGGTGTGCCGTAAAACGCCGTCCTTCAGGGCGAGGATATAAGGCACGGTTTTCTACCTAACTTGGTGTTTGCTGTTGCTCAATGTATTGCCTGATGATGGATATTGGCGATCCGCCGCAGCTACTGGCAAAGTAGCTCGGCGCCCACAGAACACCTTTGTAGTAATACT
>NZ_JBXUGO010000026.1:0-42830 GCF_057180565.1 Serratia sp. HNCC26DJ244
AAAATAAGTAGAAAGCCCCGTGCGCAAGCATAGGGCTTTTTGCTTTTCTGATTTTTTATAAAACAGTTATCGCTTCTCAGATTCAAGCCACTGGGCAATAAACAAGGCGGTCATTGCTGGTTAATTGATATCTAGCCATGGTGCGATGCCTTAAATTTTCATGTTCCTGGTTACAGTAATGATATATATTTTGAATCATTACTTGGTTATATATTGATTTAAAGCATATTATGATTTTAATTAAATAATTATGTTTCAACTCTTTTATCGAAAAATATAGCGATAAGAAAAATTCGTTAGTCTCAATATTGGCGATACTCAGCGACTCAGAGCCTCATAAACCAGGCCACTAAAGGGTTGAAGCAAGCGCTATTCAGGTCTTTTCCTATGGATTTATCGCCTAAATGTGTTTACAGGTATTATCTGCAATGAAGCAGGAAATTAGTTCAACCCTGTTAAAACTATATAAATATCTATAGTATACAAAGTAGTTAAGCCTAACAGGTTGTTTTGTTATGTACCCATTTTTCTTGGGTGTTCTTCTATTCGCTTGAATAAAATATTCTCTCTGGGAGGAGTCGAATAATGTTTCATCTAAAAAAATTTTTATTTGTACTGTGTGTTTTTTACCAGGCAATAAATAGTGGTGTCGTACATGCCGTCGATATGAATTTTACAGGTAACCTCGTTGTACCACCCTGTGTGATTAATGGTGGGCGAGATGTTTTTATGGAATGGGGAAACGTTGATATTACTAGGGTACCGGATGGTAACGTTGGGTTTGCTGGTGCAAGTAAACAGGTCACATTATCACTTTCTTGTCCTTATGCCATTGGAGTACCCAATATGTATGTTACAGGGGATAGATTCACTGGGCATGCCTTTTATGGCGGGGCGGTAAGGACAACCAAAGAAGACCTCCTCGTTTATCTTCATGCAACGGGTATTACTACTGGTACATTGATTATTAATGGGAAAACACCCATCACGTTAACCGGAGCGGGAACTGAAAAAAGCGTAACATTAACGGGTTACCTGGCGCGTACCCCTGGTTTTACTTCGCTCACTCCTGGTCCTTTCAACGGTATTGTTGCACTCAATGTTGTTTATGAGTAAACAGGATAGGGTTCCAGAGGGTGAAGTTTACCGATGTGAGCATCAAGTCAGCCGGGTGAGGCTGACTTGATGATTGAGACATTACAGAATACGACTAATTAACCGGTCAATACGGATGCGGCGCAAGCGGCGGATCAGCTTGCGTACCTTGATGGGGTATTGCTGAATATTTTGCAGTTCGTGATAGCTACCGACCACGGTGGTGTGAGTGCGGATCGTTTCCAGCTCTTTATGGCGTTGTTCCCGCATCTCTTGCTGAGGATCGTGGATCAGAATGGCATTCTCCAAGTCCAGACGCCAAGCACGTGGGTTGAGGTTATTACCCGTAATCAACTGCCATTTATCATCAACCCACACGCCTTTCAGGTGATAAGTATTATCCTCATCTTTCCATAACCGAACAATGAGTTGCCCAGTGTCGATATAGCGTTGCAGGCGGCTGAGGAAACGGCGCAAGTTGATTTCGTAGAGATAAGGTAATGCGCCGATAATCTTGAAGGGTTGATCTTCAGGAATATAGAAGTCATTTGCTGTCTTGTCGCCCACAATGATTTCTACCTGCTTCCCCTGGCGCAGCAAATAAATGATATCACGTACCAGTATGGCGGGGAGGTTGAAGTAAGGGGTGCATAGTGTGAGTTTCTGCTCGGTACTGGCCATCAAATGATGGATGGTATCATTGAGGATATTCTGTTTACCCAAGCCAACTAATGGGATTACCGCTAACTCTTCGTTACTCGCGTCGCCTTGAAATTGATAACTGGCGTGACGCAAGCCAGACCGCAAAGTGCGCGTCTCATTTTTGATCTCCGGACTGGTGGGCCGGTCATGGCGATCGAGGCGTTGCACCGCACCTGCAGTTAACAAATGCTGTTTAATGAAATTATACAGAGTCTGAGCCAGCACCTTGTTGGTGATCAACTGGTAGCGGTCATAACGGTACTTTTCATTCTGATGCAAATAGACATCATTAATACTGGCACCGCTGTAGACCACGGTATCATCAATGATAAACCCTTTTAGGTGGAGTACACCCAGGGCTTCCCGGGTATTGACAGGCACACCGTAAATAGGGACTGAGACTTGTGGATGCTGTTCTGCCATGCTGCAGTACCAATCCGCGTTGGTATTGGTAGCGGCTGCACCGATACGGCCCCGTTGTGCACGATGCCAGTCTACGAATATGGAGACCTCTAACTCTGGGCGATGTTGTTTGGCCTGATAGAGCGCGTTAAGGATCTCGCGCCCCGCATCATCGTGCTCTAAATAGAGCGCGGCCAGATAAATACGGCTCTTAGCGCTAGCTATCATCTCCAGCAACGTGCTGCGGAAATGGGAGGGCGCATAAAGAGTGCGAACATCAGCAACCGTCTGAGGGATTTTGGGCAGTTGTGCAAGGTGTTGTTGATGTTTGCTACGTTTAAATTTTGACAACATCACAGTGCGTTTCTTCTCTTATGTTTGGATGGCCATAACGCCACCTGCATTATACCCGTTGTCTTACGTGTTATAGGGAGTTTCATGACTTGGGCCGTCATCGAACTCACTGAACAGGGGCATAGCCAAAACCTGCGCACCTGGACCTGGCAGATTCAGCACAGACCTTCTCTACTTGCTCCCTGAGGCCATGCTTTGTTACTGCCTGCCTGTAACTTGAAACAACTTAAGTATAAAACAATTCTTTGAACAATCGGGCGATAATAACACTAGTTGTTATGATTGTACGTATGTTTTGCTATCAAGTAGCGGATTTGTATTACATTGCGATCGAGCTCACGGCATCTGATTCCCTTGCAATGGCAGTGTCAAATTGACAATGCCTTCGTCAATTTGCACATCCACCTCAAACCCCAGTTTCTGTGCCAGTGTGACCATTCCTCGATTGTTCGGCATGGTCATACCGGTCAGCCGGGTCAGGCCTCGCGCACGAGCATATTCGATCATTTTTACCAGCAATTTACGGCCCAGGCCGAGGCCTTTTAGGTCGGAACGGACCAGTACGGCGAATTCTGCATCGATATTGTCGGGATCAGAGTGCGCCCGAGTCACACCGATAATTTCATCGCCGTTACGTACCGCGACGAAAGCCATCTCACGATCGTAGTCGATCTGTGTCATGTTGGCTAAATCTTCATGGGTAAACTCATTGATTTCACTAAAGTAGCGGTAGTAGAGATCTTCTTTGGTCACACGGTCGATAAAGTGTTTCAGTGCCGGTTCATCTTCCGGCAGAATCGGGCGGAACAAGCAATGTGAGCCATTTTTTAATTCAATGGTTTCTTCCAGTTCATGGGGGTAGGGGCGAATAGCCAAGCGTGCCTGTGGGTCTCCACTAAAGGGGGCAAGCTGCATTGATACATCCAGCAAGGTAAATTCACTGCCAGCGGCTAATACCGGGTGAATATCGAGGCGCGATATTTCCGGGCAATCCAGGATCAGATTGGAAACTTGCACCAATAACTGACTTAGGCCAGGAATATCGAGCGGTCGTAGCGCACTGCGGTCACGAATTTTCCCGCCTTTCACCGCTTGTAGCACCAGATACCGAGCGAGTGCCATATTTAGAGGGGGGAGTGCAACGGCAACTTGGTTTTTTTGACGCCATTCGACACCGCCTTCCCCCAGCATGATGAGTGGCCCGAAGATAGCATCCTGTTCCACGGCAATTCTCAACTCTTGTGCACCCGCCCGGTTGGCCATGCTCTGTACCAACAGGCCGTGGATGCGCGCCTGTGGATAGGACTGTTTTACCCGATCGAGGATGGCGTCTGCCGCGCGTTGTACTTCAGTGGCGGTACGCAAATAGAGCATCACGCCTTGAACTTCAGATTTGTGTGGAATATCAGGGGAGCGTAGTTTCAACGCCACCGGATAACCAATTTGCTCGGCGATATGGACGGCTTCAGCGCTATCACCGGCGATCCAGGTTGGTAAGGTGCTGAGACCATAGGCTTGCAGAATCGGCTGCACTTCATGGGTATCTAACTGAGTAACCCCGTCAGCCAGTGCCTGACTGATCTGCTGGTGTGCCACGGCGGTATTGGCCGTCAGCCCAACGGGTAGAGCAGGGGTTTCTTTCAACTGTTTCTGATTCCGGCGGTATTCCACCATATGCATAAAGGCGGTGATGGCCCCTTCTGGTGTCCGGTAGGTCGGTATCCCCGCCTCGGTAAACAGGCGACGGGCGTCCTGTGAAGAGTATTCACCACACCAGTTAGTCAGTAGCGTGATGCGTTTGCCACGTGGGTGCTGGCGGATAGCCTCAATCAGCAGTTCTGCGGTTTCAGAACCTGGAGCAGCTGCACTGGGGGCATGGATCAGCAGCAAAGCATCGTATTCTTGGCAATCAAGCAGCGCTTGCAGTGCCGCCAGATAGCGTTGGGGGGTGGCATCATCACGTAAATCGATAGGATTGCCGACCTTAATAAACTCAGGCAGCGAGCTGCTGAGCTTTTCCTGTGTCTCTTTGGGCAATGTCGCCAGTTTGCCATTACGGGCAAGCAGTTCGTCTAATGCCATAGCGGCAGGTGCGGCGCCATTGCTGATAATCATCAGCCGCTCACCGCGTAGCGGGTGCATGTGGCTTAAGGTTTCCACGGCGGAAAAAAGTTCGTGGGTATCCTGCACGCGCAGCAAGCCAGCCCGTTGTATTGCAGCATCATAGGCGGCATCTAACCCTTGTTGGCTGTTGAGCAAGCGCTGTGCCTGTTGGCTACGGCCACTTTTGATCACCAAGATGGGTTTATTACGGGAAGCACTACGGGAGGCAGAGAGAAAACGCCGTGCATCGCTGATGTTTTCCAGATAGAGCAAAATGGCACTGGTTTTGCTGTCACGGGCCAAGAAGTCGAGTAGATCGTCAATATCAATATCCAGACTATCACCCAGCGAAATGAAATAGGAGAAGCCGACCTCCCGTTGTTGTGCCCAATCGAGAATGGTATTGGCTACAGCGGCAGATTGCGAAATAAATGCCAGCTTGCCTTTTTGAATAGGAACCGGTGAAAAGCTGGCATTGATTCCTTGCCATGGTGCGAGCAAACCCAGGCTATTGGGGCCAAGCAGGCGCATTGAATAGCGCTGTGCCATGGCTTTGAGTTCGGCGAATTGCTCCACGGGGGAAGAGAGCACAATAGCGGTTTTGCAACCCAGCTTGCCGAGTGATTCTACCAATAGCAGGTTGCGCTGTGGGTTGGTGCATAACACCGCGAGATCAGGCGTGAGTGGTAAACTGGCGACATCGGGATAAGCCATCACGCCGCAGACGGCTTTGTAGCGCGGGTTGACCGGCATCACTGGGCCGGTAAATCCCCCGGCAAGCAGATTGCGCATCATCAGGTAACCAGCACGACCGACCTTTTGCGAAGCGCCGATCACAGCGATGGATTTGGGACGTAATAGCGCTTCTAGTCCTCTTTGGCTCATGGGTGACTCCAACTTCTGATTATACTCGCCATACTTCAAACTGCTTGGGTGTTGGCTGCGCCCGCTCGCACCAGTCACATAGTTATCTATGCTCCTGGCGACTTTCGGACTGGCCGCCTGCAAGCAACTCGAATTATTTTGTGTATCGCTTTGCTTCTTTCGAACGATGAGGCTGGAAACAAGGCAAGTTATTTTTTGATTTTAGACGCATTGTCGCTACGGTGCTGTGACCGATGCCGCTGAGCGGCAAGCTTTTCCAGCCAGATATTGTTGGCGAAAATAATTGAAATGTTGTTCGAGACCGCTGGCAGCATCGGTATCACCTGCCTGTTGCAATAAAGCGGCAGCGACTTCGGCGGTGCAAAGCTGCTCAGTACGGCTGGCGGCGCGCAATTGATAATCGGATGCATTGGATACATTGAGAGAAAATAGCGGGAACGGATCCAGATAAGGACTTTTGCGGAACATTTTGCATGCTTCTGGCCAAGTACCATCCAACATAATAAACAGGGGCGGTTTACTTTCAGCAGGCAAGCTGCTGAATACTGGGCGTGATGGGGTGGCATACGAGGCCGGGAATACCACATAAGGCTGTCGGTCAGGGTTATTGAGCAACTCTAGCAGTGCCGGGTCCACCGTGGTACGTGACCAAAGAAATGCCTGGGTATCAGGCAGAATATCGGCGATCAGCCGCCCGGTATTGCTCGGTTTCAGCGGTTCAGTATCGAACATCACCAGACAGAAAAGTGCCTTGGCCTGCTGTGGTTGAATGGTGGAACACAGGCAGTTTTGCTGGGGCAGCAAACAATGCTGACAGCGTATTGCACGGCAACCACGCGCTCGAAAAGGCCGAGTTGCTCGTTCTAAACGGAATTGGCGCAGACGTAGCACCGCATTGTGAGTCATAACTGTCCTGATAAAAAGGCTATTGTAGCGTAGAAATGAGCCGCACGGGAGAGGTGCCGGGTGTTAGGGGGACGTGTCAATATGACCGTAGGGAAGTGTGTTATTTAGCATAATTGCGCTTAAGTAAATTGGCACCCATGTAACCTCTGCAATTTGAATCGAGACAGGTCTATAATTGATCAGTTTGATAGTTGCCAGCTTTTAGCACAAGTTGGTGGCTTAGCGCGGCAACATCAGGTAATCTTCGCGCCCTGCGCGTTGGTGGAGAATGAGATGAACGATTCATTTAGTGGCAAGAACGGCAAAGTTAAAGTGATGTACGTCCGCAGTGACGATGACAACCGTAACAACAATAAACGTTCGGACGGTAAAGGCCGCCCAACTGACAATGCGCGTTCTGGTCGTCCCGGTCAGGATAAGCAGCGTGGTGGCTACCGCCGGGATGCCGATCCTCGCCGTAGTGAAAATGATCGTCCTCGCCGCCCAGCTCGCACTGAAGATTCTGGTGGCTATGAATCCCCATGGAAAACGGTATCACGTGGCCCAGACGAAGAGCCCGCGTTCGATCATGGTGGTATCAGTGGCAAAAGTTTTATTGACCCTGAGCAGTTGCGTCGCCAACGGGCGGAAGAAACCCGAGTCTATGGTGAGAATGCCTGCCAGGCGCTGTTCGCCAGCCGTCCAGAGTCCATTGTACGCGCCTGGTTTATACAATCAGTCACACCGCGCTTTCGCGAAGCCCTACGTTGGATGGCAGCAAACCGCAAAGCGTATCATGTAGTCGATGATGATGAACTGGAGAAAGCGTCCGGTACTGAGCATCATGGTGGCGTCTGTTTTCTGATCAAAAAACGTCAAGGCTTGGATGCGCAAACTTATCTTAAGAGCGCGCCCAGCAAAGATTGTGTACTGGCCTTGGAAGATGTAGGTAACCCGCATATTCTGGGGGCGATTGTGCGCTCTTGTGCCAACTTTGGCGTGAATGGTGTGTTACTGCAAGACCCTGCTTTACTGGAGTCAGGTGCGGCAGTGCGTACCGCTGAAGGGGGGGCTGAACATATCAAGGCGATCAATGCTGATGATTTCCTCTCGGTGCTGGATACTTTCCGCCAGGCAGGATATACCATCGTCACGGCTTCCAGCCGCAAAGGGGAGCGTGCCGGGCAAGCTAAATTGCCTGCCAAGGCGGTGCTGGTGTTAGGCTCGGAAGGCAGTGCCCTGAGCGACAATGCTTGGCAGCAGGGTGATATGAGTGTCTCCATTGGCGGCACTGGCAAAGTAGATAGCCTGAATATTTCAGTGACCGCCGGTATTCTGCTAGCCGACTGGTGGCGACAGAATCACGAGTAAGCCGGGTAGCAAAGACAACCGAAAAATATCAGGGGGTGAGTCAAGTGACTCACCCCCTGTTGTTTATATCGAGTTGTTTATATCGAGTTGTTTATATCGCAAGGTGATCAGTGAGCGCCGCCACCGCCGCCGCCAGAACTGAACGGTGGTTTGGCGAACCACACTAACGCGATCAGGATCAGGAACACCCCTGCCGATAACCAAAAAATCTCGTTTGCCGAGATAATCAGCCCTTGCGCAGTGATTTCGTTAGCGATGTAGGCCGAAGCCTGTTGCTTGTTCATACCGAGATGTTCCAGTTTGCTGTACATCTCCTGCGATTGTGGGTTGAACGGATTAATAAACTCAGTCAGGTGGGTATGGTGCATTGACTCTCGACTGGTCCATAGCGTCGTGGTGATTGACGTACCGATAGAGCCGGAGAGTGTTCGGGCAAAGTTCGACAAACTCGATGCGGCGGCGATGCGCTCAGAGGGTAACCCCGAAAGGGTAATGGTGGTCAATGGCATAAAGAAACAGGCAATAGCGAAGCCTTGCACAAACTGTGGCCAGGCAGACGCAGCGAAATCCATCCCCGGTTCAAAGGTATAGGCCCGCCAGTAGAAACAGATGGCATAGACCAGAAAACTCCCGGTGACCAACCGGCGCATATCCAAGCGGTTACCGAAGCGGCCGATAATCGGTGACAGCACCAGCGGCAGCAGCCCTACTGGCGCGGACGCCAAGCCTGCCCAGGTTGCGGTATAACCATAGACCTCCTGTAGCAATTGTGGCAACAGTACGATGGCCCCAAAATACAACATATAGGCCAGGCTGATACACAAACAGCCGATAGTAAAATTACGCGACTTGAACAGGGACAAATCCACCACCGGGTGCTCATCTGTCAGTTCCCAAACCACCAGGAACAGTAACGCTATAACTGCCACCGCGGTCAGAATAATAATTTGAGGTGAATTGAACCAGTCAAGCTCTTTACCCTGATCAAGCATAATCTGCAGCGAACCGATGCCGACAACCAACAAAACCAACCCAATAGTATCGATGGGTTTGATTTCAGTCTTGGTTTCCCGGCCTTTTAGTGTCGACATCGCCGCCAGGATCACGAACAAGCCAATGGGAATATTGATAAAGAAGATCCAACCCCAATGGTAGTTATCACTGATATAGCCACCGAGAATGGGCCCAAAGATTGGCGCAACGATCACGGTCATTGACCATAGCGCCAGGGCCATCGAACGTTTTGCTGGCGGATAGTTGTTCAGTAATAAACTCTGTGACAGCGGGATCAGCGGCCCGGCCACTACCCCTTGGATCACGCGGAAAAAGATCAGCATCCCGAGACTGTTGGAGATACCACATAACCAGGAAGCCAGGACAAATAGCGTGGTAGACCACAGAAACAGACGAACTTCACCAACGCGTTTTGCCAGCCAACCGGTAATGGGAATAGAGATGGCATTAGCCACCCCAAACGAGGTAATCACCCAGGTACCTTGTGAGTTGGATGAACCGAGGTTGCCCGAGATAGTGGGGATGGCAACGTTGGCGATGGTGGAGTCCAGTACCTGCATGAACGTCGCCATGGCGAGGGCGATGGTCATCCAGGCAAGCTGGGCACCTTCAAGTGGTTTTTGTGCCACGGTAATCTCCCGTCCGCTTAACCGGCATTAGCATGGATCACATCGGTGATCATCTGATTGACCGGGGCCAGGTCCAGCGTCAGCGCACTGGTTTCATAGCGCGGCTCTTTACGCACGGTATTGGCGAGTACCGGACCATCCTGATTAGCGGTATCAACCTTCACTCGCGTAGAGAGACCAATTCGCAGTGGGTGTTCTGCAACTTGCTGTGCATCCAGTTCAATACGGACTGGTAAGCGCTGTACGACTTTGATCCAGTTACCGGTGGCATTTTGTGCAGGTAACAGTGAGAAAGCACTGCCGGTACCCATATCGATACCCACCACCTTGCCTTTGAACACCACCTCACTGCCGTAAATATCAGTGACGACGGTAGCGGGCTGGCCGATACGCATATTGGTCAGTTGGGTCTCTTTAAAGTTGGCATCTATCCACATAAGTTCTGCCGGAATAATGGCCATCAGCGGTGTTTCTGTAGAGATCTGGGCTCCCACCTGTACACTGCGGCGTGAGACAAAACCAGTCACCGGGCTGACGACACGTGTGCGCTGCAGCGCCATCCAGGCATCACGCATTTGTGCTGCAGCCTGCAGAATGGCGGGCTGTTCTTCTAGCGGTGTATTGAGCACCAGCGCCTGGTTAGCATTGTATTGCTGTATGGCTACTTCCAGTGCAGCCTTGGCGTTGTCCACGGCATTTTTTGCATGTTGCAGTTCTTCGCGGCCAATCGCATCCGCATGGCCTAGTACGATACGGCGTTGGAGGTCGCTTTCTACTTTACTCAGTTCAGATTTACGCAGTGCAATGTTAGCCTGATACTGTTTGCTATTGACCACCAACTGATGCGTCTGCCGCACACTGTTGGCTAACGCTGTTTTAGCGCGAGCAAAGGCTTGCTCAGCATCGGCAGGGTCGAGAGTCAGTAACACATCACCTTGGTGCACGAAGTCAGTATTGTCGAATGCCACACTGTTCACACTGCCCGAAACCTGGGCCATGATTTGGACTTGATTACCGGCCACGTAAGCATTGTCAGTTTCCTGATGATGGCGCAGTACCATAAACCAATACACCAAATAGACCACCCCGATGATAATAAAAATAACCGTCAGCAGCAGTAGCCAAAATGTACGCTGCTGCTTTTTGTTGTTTGCCGGTTGCTGCGGTACTTGAGTCCCCGCATTGGTATTCATGCTTCCCATATTTAAATAATTCCTTGGTGCTTGGAGTTGCAGCCTCTATCTGCATGCAACTTGAATGAATTTGATACTAATTTATGCTGTTGTGTTCGCCGTTTCTGAGCCATCACGCTTTGGGGTGCTTAGCGAGCGCCAGCAATGCGGGCTGACAGCCAATGCGTTGGTGTTTGCTAAAACCACAACCAAGAATGGGGTAAGTCGCCAATTCAAAGGGGATAACATAAATAGATTACCTAGACAGCAACTATGGGGATACCGATTCTGAAACATCCATCTGATCAAGACGATGCAACAATTTGCGCGTCAGTATTTCAAGCTGCTGCTGTTCCTCGTGGCTGAGTGTGGACCACAGAAAATGCAGACATTGATGTTGTGGCGGAAGTAATTGCTTAAGGAAGGCTTCCCCCGCTTGGGTTAGGTGCAGATATAGGCAGCGGCGATCATGGCTACTTTCCCGGCGCTCAATCCAGCCATGTTTTTCTAGCTCATCGGCAATGCGCGTGGCGTTGGTGCGCGATGAACCTAAAGCGGAACTGAGCTCTGAAGGCTGAATGCAACGGTTTTCCTGCGAATCCAACGTGATGAGTGCCATAAACAGGGTTTCATTGATCCCTTGCGCTTTGAGCATCTTGTTGCGATGTTCCAGCAGCTTACTTTGCATATGCATGCAGAGGCGGGTTAGCAGAATCTCCCGATAGGGGTAATCCTTTTGGCTTTTTGCACGATAATTGAGCATTTGCTCAATAGGCGTAAACGAACTTTCCATAGTTTAAGGACCTATTAATTTCGTCCGGTATAGTAACCATAGTAACTAATAGTGTAAATCGCCAACCCGGGGTGCCGTTTAGCAATTCGTGTCATTGGTCAGTTATTGGTAAATGTCAGGTGAATGATAGGTGAGACGATTGCTGACTCTAGCGAGTCATCACGTTTGCCATACCACGGGTTCAAATGATTCAGTAGGGATAGAATGGAGCCAATGTGTTGTCGTGCTAGCAGGGGAATCAGCTGATTTCCCCTGTAGGTCACAATGTCGGTAGTTCGTTGTTGGAGGGGTTAACCACCAGTTCCACTTGCTGTTGTTGTAGTAATGACCGGAGAGCGGACGGGGGAGTGATATCGGTAAATAATGCGGTGACCTGGCGGGTATTGCCGATCTCTACGGCGGCGGATGCGTGAAATTTGGTATGGTCTGCCGCCAGCAGAATATGGCGGGAGTGGGTCATCATTGCTTTCGCCACGCTTGACTCATTGACGTCAAACTCCAGCAAGTCACCGTTGGCTTCTATGGCACCTACGCTGGTGATGAGGTAATCGGAACGAAACCCTTCCACAAAACTGACCGCGCTGGGGCCAATAATCCCGCCATTATTGGGGCGCAATATGCCCCCAGGTACCATCACTTCGAATTCGGTATTTTTATACAGAATATGCGCCACCCGCAGGCTGTTGGTAATAATGCGCAAATGCCGATGATTCATCAACGCCCGAGCGATATGTTCAACCGTGGTGCCAATGGTGATAAACACCGTCGAACCATCAGGAATATAGTCAGCGATAGATCGGGCAATGGCGTTTTTTTCTTCGGTGTAAGAGAGTTCTCGTTGTTCAAAGGCAGTATTCACTACACTGGAGGCACGGCCAGCACCTCCATGGTGGCGAGTGATTAACCCTTGTTCGCTCAGTTTACGAATATCACGCCTTACCGTCTGCGTTGAAACCTCCAGTAATTGTGCCAGTTCGTCGATGTTCATATAGCCGCGCTTGGCGATTAACTGAATCAGTTGGTCGTGACGCGGATTACCGGTAAGCTCGGTCAGATTCATAAACTGTTCTCTTAATGATGCCCTTGATTGAACATTTTATACAAAACTGGCCAAGAAAGAATCTATTTGTTCACAATTGGGGATCCCTGCACGGCCACCAGGGCGAGTACACTTCAGCGCAGCTACTGCATTAGCGTAACGCACTGCCTGAGCGATATTGGGTTGTGAGCCTAGAGCAACGGCTAATGCGCCATGAAAAACATCCCCAGCACCGGTGGTATCCACCACATCCACCTTAAAGCCTGGTTGATGTTTTATCTGGTCGTTTTCTAGCCAGAAGCAGCCATGTTTACCTTGAGTGACATAAATGTGTCCATTTTTGTCATTTTTAGCCAAGCGCAGAGCACGCTCAATATCGGTTTCCTGGGTCATACGCAGTAAACCGGGTTCAGAAAACGCCGCATGATCAGCCAAGGCGACCAGTGGATGGATATCTTGCGGTGTGACATCCGCATCCAACAGAGTAGTGACACCCGCACGCCGCGCTAGGGTGAAGGCCGTCAAAGCACCTTGGTGCCAACGTACATCAGCTAATACCACATCATATTGGCTAAAGTCGATTTCATTCAACCAACTGGCATCTTCAGGCAAATCGGGGCTTGGGTGGTTGATAATAATGCGCTCACCCTGAGCATCCACCAGAATAGCCGATTGTGATGAACGCGCCTGTGGATAGCGGCGAACATGACTAACATTAACCCCATAACCGTTCAGTTCCGCCAATAGCGTTTGCCCCGTGGCATCGTCACCAACACGGCCAATAAAATCCACTTCAGCCCCCAACCTGGCAGCGGCGACAGCGGCGGTTGCCGCCGGGCCTCCCCCAATTTCACGATAGTCATTGGCGACATATTTTCCACCGCCAGTGGGCAGTTGTTCGATGTAATACAAACGGTCTTGCACCGTAATACCTACACATGCGATTCGAGTCATTGTCAGGATCCTTGGTTATTAATTTGCTGTGAGTAAAACGGTTATCAGCCAAAAATTGGCTACCGATCACGATGCCATCATTTTAATTCTCTCAAATGTTAAAAGAGTGATGAATGTCAATTTTTCAATCATAAATTACAAATACGATCAAAAACAGACAGAAGTGGTCTAAATTGTGCGCATTGAGTTGACGCAAAGATGACACTTGTAATCAACAGGAAATAACCATGGCATAGATCGCATTTATCGGGCTAGGCCAAATGGGGGCACCCATAGCCAGCAACCTGCTCAAGCTGGGGCACCGGCTGAGCGTGTTTGATATTAGCCCGGCGGCGGTCAGAAGGTAGGGTTTAAACCGGGTTTACCTTCTTCCGTAAGGTCTATCAGGGTTTGGCGGTGTTGACGGCGTTAACCATGGTGCTGTTCTACCATTTGACAGAGAAAAATTACCTCAAAATTATCGGCGAGCTGGAAGAGTGAAAGCGTCAGGTCAGTCCAGCGGTATGAGTTGAGAGGTTGGGGATAGATGCATCCAAGGGGCAATGGATTTAAGGTATCAGCAGATATTCCCACTGGATTTCAGATGACAGCCAGACGGCGAAAGTAAGGCAAATGGGTTACCACAGATTTGCATTGCCTTTGCACCGGTCCTGTGTCGAGCCTCAAGGATGAGGCTCATCATTGCCAGGCAATTGCTTAGGTTAGCGATATCGCTGTGTACATAAAGCCAACAGTGCTAACGCCTGAAAAATAAAAAATAAGACAATAATAAGGACCATTTAGATGCCCAACGCGATATCCTATTCAGACTCCGTCACATTACGCTTGCCACTGCGTGAAAAATTCGCTTACGGCATGGGGGATTTTGGCTCTAACCTGATGTTGTGTATCGGTACACTTTATTTACTGAAGTTCTATACCGATATTTTAGGGATACCTGCAATTTATGGTGGTGTGATCTTTCTGATCGCTAAATTTTTTACTGCTTTTACTGATATGTTGACCGGTGTCTTGTTAGATTCTCGGCGTAATATTGGTGTTAAAGGCAAGTTCAGACCATTTATTCTTTATGCTTCGTTGCCAGTCGGATTACTGGCAGTGGCAAACTTTACCAATAGCGGCTTCAGTTTGAATATTAAGACAGTATTGGCAACGGTACTGTTTATGTTGTTTGGCCTGTTTTACAGTTTGATGAATTGTTCTTATGGTGCAATGGTGCCCGCGATCACTAAAAACCCTCAAGAGCGTGCTCAACTGGCGGCTTGGCGGCAAGGGGGGGCGACCTTAGGATTACTGCTGTGCACCGTCGGATTTATTCCTATCCAAATGTTATTTACTGAGCAACCAGGAATCGGTTATCTGATTGCTGCGGTCGTCTTTG
Source organism: Serratia sp. HNCC26DJ244 (assembly GCF_057180565.1). NCBI lineage: Bacteria > Pseudomonadati > Pseudomonadota > Gammaproteobacteria > Enterobacterales > Yersiniaceae > Serratia > Serratia sp. HNCC26DJ244. Next base: position 14,780 of record NZ_JBXUGO010000026.1, read on the forward strand.
CAACTTGCGGTGTATTTTGCATGTGGTGGTGCTATGCCGGGGTTAAAGAGCGTTATGTTGAAATGGTGCCAGCCCATCATAAACCCGGTATTTTAAAATCGTTCCGCGCTATTTTTGAAAACCCACCGTTGTTAGTATTGTGTCTTGCCAATTTATGTACGCTAGCGGCATTTAATATCAAATTGGCAATCCAGGTTTATTACACCCAATACGTATTGCACGATATCAAATTGCTCTCTTATATGGGCTTCTTTAGCATGGGCTGCATTTTGATTGGTGTGCTGATGGTGCCCGCCGCAGTAAAACGCTTTGGCAAAAAGAACGTCTATCTGGGCGGGCTACTGCTATGGTGCCTGGGGGACTTATTTAACTATGCCTGGGGCGGCACTTCGTTCTCTTTTGTGGCATTTTCCTGCATGGCCTTTTTTGGTACCGCTTTCGTTAATAGCCTGAATTGGGCGTTAGTGCCCGATACTGTCGATTATGGTGAATGGAAAACCGGCATTCGTGCCGAAGGGTCGGTTTACACCGGGTATACTTTCTCGCGTAAGATATCTGCTGCCTTGGCCGGATTTTTACCGGGTATTATGTTAACGCAAATTGGTTATATACCGAATATTGAGCAGTCGCCAGCAGTGCTGGAAGGATTTCGCCAGTTAATCTTTATTTATCCTTGTATCTTGGCGATGGGGGCCGCCATTATGATGGCCACCTTCTATAAACTCAATGAAGCGCTATTTATGAAGATAATAGCAGAAATTAATATCAGAAAAGAGAAACGAGAAGAGAGTCGGGAAGTTTATCCGGAAATAAAAAAAGAGATTATTGAAGAAGTTTAACTCGCTATACCATCAGTAATAATACTTACCCGCTATACCTTCAGGTATAGCGGAGCCCTTTATTCTTTTATCACAAGGAAATGTAAACCATGTCTAGGAGTTGTGGTTCTATTGTGCGTAACACCAAGTTGGCATTATTAATGACGACGCTGGTCATTTCAGCCGGTGCTGAAGCTGGGCGAGCTTATCTGGAAACACGTACCGCTTATAATACCGCGTCAGACTTAAGCGAAGTCATTCTGCGTGGTGGTTATCATTTTGATGGCGGACAGGGCCTGATGGCGACCAACGCTTATAATGTCGGGAAGTTTGATCAAGTAAAGCATAGTTATAATGAATTAGAAGGGTGGTACCCAATTTTTCGTCCAACAGACAAATGGACTATTACTACCGGTGGGTTGGTGAACTCAAATAGTGCTGGGTCAGGGGGTTCTGTTTATCTGGATAATAATTACAAGTTTCTGCCATCGTTCAACCTGACGGTGCGTTATCGTTATAATCGTAGCAATTATGACACCATCGATTTTAATGGTAACCCATCACGCAATGACACGCATGAAATTGCCAATTACTGGAACTTTAAAATCACCGATCAATTTAATTATACATTCGAGCCACATTATTTCATTCGGACCAATGATTTCTATAGTAAAAATGGCAAGAGCCATCATTGGGAGATCACCAATACATTCCGTTATAAAATAGATAATAACTGGATGCCTTATCTCGACCTGCAATGGTTAGATCGCTGGAACTATTATAATCAGGAACAGTACCGTATTCGTGTAGGGGTGCGTTATACCTTCTAACGCGTTTTTTTGATAGGTATAGTTTGATAGGTATAGTTTGATGGGCAATAACGCGGTTTAACCGCGTTATTGCTATTTAATTGTCTTAGCTAAAAAATGCACGTTTTAGCGCCAACTCTAAACCACGCACTTCCGCCAGACCTTTTAGACGACCAATGGCCGAATAGCCTGGGTTGGTTTTCTTCTTCAGGTCATCCAACATTTGATGACCATGGTCAGGACGCATTGGGATTTTACGCTGATCGCCCGCTTTTTCGCGGCGCTGCTCTTCTTCCAGGATCGCCATCACCACGCTATACATATCGACGTCGCCTTCCAGGTGTGCAGCTTCGTGGAAGGTTAGCGGGTTTTGTTCTTCACGTTGGGTCGAGCGCAGATGAGTGAAGTAAACACGTTCACCATGCTTTTTGATCATCTTGACCAGATCGTTGTCACCACGCACCCCGTAAGAACCGGTACACATGGTGATACCGTTCATCTTGCTGGGCACTTTCTCAGTTAACCAATCAATGTCTTCGATAGTTGAGACGATGCGTGGCAACCCGAGGATTGGGCGCGGAGGATCATCAGGGTGCACCGCCATCTTGATGTTTTCTTCCTCGCACACCGGCATCAGTTCTGACAGGAAATACGCCATGTTTTGACGTAATTGATCCTTGGTAATACCAGCGTAGCGGTCTAACTGTGCCTGGAACTCTTCCAGCGTGTAGCCTTCTTCTGCACCTGGCAAACCGGCAATAATATTGCTGGTTAATTGCTTGATCTGCTCTGGGGACATGTTGTTGAAGTACTCAAGCGCTTGCTCTTGTTCTTGCTTGGCGTAGTCTGCTTGGGCACCTGGGCGCTTTAGGATGTACAGTTCAAATGCTGCAAAGGCGATCTGGTCAAAGCGTAACGCTTTAGAGCCATCAGGCATTTGATATTCAAGGTCAGTACGTGTCCAGTCCAGCACCGGCATAAAGTTGTAGCACACCGTATCGATACCACATTGTGCCAGGTTACGCAGGGTCTGCTTGTAGTTATCAATCCACTGTTGGTAGTTGCCTGTTTGTGTCTTGATTTCTTCATGTACCGGGACACTTTCAACCACAGACCAGGTAAGACCCTTTGCTTCGATGATGGCTTTGCGAGCAAGAATTTCTTCTTTGGTCCAAACCTGACCATTCGGGATATGGTGAAGCGCGTTAACAATTCCCGTCGCGCCTGCTTGACGGATATCATCGAGTGAAACTGAGTCATTGGGGCCGTACCAGCGCCAGGTTTGTTCCATGGTTAATCTACCTTCTATCATGGTGGACTTTCACCTTGAGCAAAAGTCACGACCGTATACGAATAAGAGGAGCTGGCTCCTCTGCGGGAAATAGGGTTAAGGGAACAGGTAGCCGTCAAACTTCGGGTCATCAACGTCTGAAAGTGCAAACAGCACTTGTTTAACGTTTTCCAAGTGTTCCCACATTGCTTTGCGTGCGCCTTCTGGGTCACGTTTTTGCAGCGCGATCAGGATCTGCTCATGATCCAGCAGCCAGGCTTTGCGGTAATCATGATTAACGATATGCGAATGTAACTGCCGCCACATTGAACTCTCATGACGGCGTAGCCACAGGTCATTGACTACGTCAGCGAGTATGCTGTTTTGCGAGGCGGCGGCAATGGTCAGGTGAAATAGCTCATCGCTATCGTAATCATCACAACCAGCTTCAAGATTGCGCTTTTCAGTGTTTAATGCATCACGCAGGCGTTGAATGTCACTTTTGGTGATATACCGTGCGGCAAAGCTGGCGATTTCACTTTCAATCAATTGGCGTGCTTGAAGCAGTTCAAAAGGGCCGATATCGCTACTCGTTCCTGATGCAGATGAGTGCGTCAATGGGTTTTCTTCGCTTGGCAGGTTAATCACATACACACCGGAACCCTTGCGCACTTCCACCAAACCTTTGAGTTCCAGCATGATGATCGCCTCGCGCACAACTGAGCGACTGACGTCCATTTTTTCTGCGATGTCACGCTCTGGTGGCAAGCGGTCACCCACTTTGAATTCACCTTTGGCAACACGCTCTTGCAGCAAAAATCCAATTTCTTGATACAGTCTTTTGGGTTCTGACATGGTGGTACTCATTAATACTCTCGCCAGTTTCTTTGGGGGATTATATCACCCTAGTTAAATTGGTCAACCAACTGGTCAACCAATTAATGATGCTACCATACCGTTTACGGCTTCAATGTTGCGTAGAAGTCCGCAAGCAACTGGAATGACTCTTTTTTGGTAAATTTATCATTAGAAATTAATCCTTTACGGTTCCATCCTTTTTGGAACATATTCTGACGCCGCTCAACACGGAATTCGTACAGGATCCAAGGGGAGATACCTTTGATGTAGTCCAGTTTTGCCAGGTAATCGATTTGCTTGCGATACACGTCGGTCATGTAAGATTCACTGAAGAACCCGGTTTTCGGTGCGCCTTCACCAATGAAGCCATCTGCACCCGTTTCTGAAATCACCACCGGCTTACCGGGGTTTGAGTTTTCACCAATCTCAATCAAGTCATCAAAAACTTCCTCGTACCAACCGTAATATTCATTGATACCAATGATATCCAGGTGATCCGCAAGACGATCTTCAATCTTGTTCTTAGCGTGGTTAACCAGACAAGCGGCGGAAACCAGGCGGCACGGGTCGTTATCGCGGGCAGCTTTAACCAGGTTAGCCATGAAGGTGAGGCGAGCATCGGTGTCCGCATTTTCATTACCTACCGACCACATAATCACAGAGGCACGGTTACGGTCACGCTTTATCATTTCGATAAGCTGGTTTTCTGCATCACTGTAAGTCGCTGGATTGTCGAAATCAATCGCCCAGTAAACCGGGATCTCGGCCCAAATCAGAAAGCCAAGTTCGTCAGCCATCCGGGTTGCCATCTCGTGGTGGGTGTAATGAGCAAAACGCATATAGTTACAGTTCAGCTCTTTCGCATGCTGGAAACGGCGCTTTAGATCTTCCGGGGTCACAACTTTACCCAGAACTTGGTCATCTTCGTGTACGCTAATACCACGCAGGAAGGTGTTGACACCATTCAAGAAAATCTCAGTCCCTTTAACTTCGATCTGGCGGAAACCAACGCGATCTGATACTTGGTCTTGGCCGAACGCGGCGGTGACATCGTAAAGTTTTGGGTTTTCTGGTGACCACAATTCTGGCTGGGCAGCGAGCTCAACCGTACCTTTGCCGTCGGTGATGGTGACCGTACTGTGCAGATTGAGTTCAGGGATCGCTATTTCAACATGGCCTGCGCTGCCTTCAACCGCAACATCAATATGGATCAGGTTGTACTGGCTGTTGGGTACCAGGTAAACATGCAGGTCGCGGATAATCGCTTTAGGGGTACGCACAATTTCAATGTCACGATAGATGCCACCGTAGTTGAACCAGTCCGTATTGCGCATCGGGACACGATCCAGCGTGCGGTTATTGTTGACACAACACATGATCCAATTACGGCCTGCTTGCAATTTACCGGTAAACTCGGCGAAGAATGGCGTGGAACCGCCGTAGTGGTTACCAATAAATTCGCCGTTTAGAAACACTTTACAATCGTACTGAGCGGCCCCAATCCGCAGGAAAACACGCTCACCCGCTGCTGCTTCTTGGTAATCCCAGGCTTTGGTATACCAGGCACTCCCTTCAAAGAAGTACCATTTTTCTTTTTGCATCTGCCAGCAAGAAGGGACTGGAATGGTTTCCCCCACATAAGGGTCATAATCCCAGGGCTCGGTGCGTTTTTCTGCGGGCATGGGTGTCATTTCGTGCCAACGTTGACGCAGACCGGTATCGAGCAGGTCAACCGCAAAGTTCCAATGGCCGTTAAGTGATTCGCTGGCCCGTCCCCCCATAAACAGCATGTTGGTGTGATTCAGGTTTTGCAGATTGAATGGCAGATCATACTGTTCGTCATGCAGGCAGTTGATCGCGTTTTCAGCAAGCTCAGAACGTTCTAACATTGGTTTTTATTCCTAAATATGAGAGCGCGATTCGCGCTCTCTATATTGACTATCTGTGGGTACGGGATAGCGACAGGTTGTTACTGGGTGTTGGCTTGGGCATCAATGCCGCGCACATAGTCAGCAATCACTGGGTTTTGCAGTGCAGCTTCGTGCATCGGTTTCACCGCATCAACGAAAGGTTGTTTTTCAACGTCGATGAACTTAACTTTCATGGTCGATTGAGCTTCCTCAATGGATTTGGCGGTCATCTCGGTCCATAGCTTTTTATGGAACTGCATTGACTCTTTCGCCGCTTTCTTAATAGCTTGACGTTCTTCTTCTTTTAACCCGTCCCAAACTTTAGAACTGATGACCAGCACATCCGGGATCATCGTGTGTTCATCTTTGCTGAAGAATTTAGCCACTTCCCCGTGACGAGCGGTGGTTAGTGCGGTTTCGTTGTTCTCCGCACCATCAACCACACCTTGTTGTAATGCGGTATATAACTCGCCGTAAGAGAGTGGTGTTGGTGAGCCACCCATCATTTTGATCATTTCAACGGCCGTTGGGCTTGGCTGAACGCGGATTTTCATCCCTTTCAGGTCAGCTGGTGTTTTGATCTCTTTGTTGGCATAGAAGCTACGAGCGCCGGCATCGTAGTAAGTCAGGCCGACAAAACCCTTCTGGTGCGATGTCGCCAGAATTTTTTCACCCACATCACTTTCCATGGCCCGGTAATAGTGGTCACGGTCACGGAAGATATAAGGAATATTGAATGCGCCGTAAGCAGGCTCAAACGCTTCCAGTTCACTGGCGTTTGATTTAACCATGGCGAGAGCACCATTTTGCAGCAGTTCCATGGATTCACGCTGAGTACCCAGTTGCCCGTTTGGATAGATACGGATGCGTACTTGGTCGTTGGTGTATTCCTTCACTTTGTCAGCCATGTATTGCATTGACTGGTGCACTGGATGGTTACGGTCTTGGTTGTGGCTCAACTTTAACGTGGTTGCTGCAAGCGTTGAGAAAGAGGTGGTGGCTGCCAGGGCACAGGTAACGAATGTCACCAGCACTTTTTTGCTAATACGCATAAGGTTCTCCAGGTTTTATCGTTCTGTTATACCCCGTTGATGCAAGCGAAAACTGCAATGAACCGGGTATAGATGTTCTGCTGTTTTTGGTTAGCCAATTGCAGTGCTTAACCAGGGGTAGCTAATTACTTGTACAACTTGAGTCAAAGCAAACCAATTTTCAACTAAAAAAAGTGAATTGGTTGACCAATATCACGATCTGGTTGAGAAAAGTGGACTGACCAATTTTATTGTGACTCTTATCACAAGAGTGACTTTTACTCTGTGCTTAAATGCCGCCCACTCTTGGTTATGTGCGCACTCATATCACCTTTGGTCACCATGACGGGGTAGGAGAGAGCTGAGAACACCCGGTGAGCTGACAAAACCAAGGGATTTAGTTGGACGATAACGCTGCCAAGGAGTCTGTGTTGATTGCGACATTATTGGACGCGAATGAATGGTCACTTAGGAGACTTTGATGAATAAACTTACCAACATCATGAATAAGGTGCTCTCTTTATTCTGTATCTCGCTCAGTAGTGTATTGGTGTTGTCCGTATCGTGGCAGGTATTTTCTCGTTATGTTCTGAATAATCCGAGTACATTCACCGATGAAATTTCTCGTTTCCTCTTCATTTGGGTAGGTTTGATGGGGGCGGCATACACCTTGGGGCAAAAGCGTCATCTGGCGATTGATCTGCTACCAATGAAACTTGAGCACAGCCCAAGAAAACACAATCAACTCAGCATAGTCATTAATATTTTCAGTGCGGCATTTGCTTTTATCATCATGATTTACGGTGGCGGCAACTTGATGCTGAAAACCATGGCGACAGGCCAGATTTCCCCTGCTCTGGGCATTGAAATGGGCCTGGTTTATGCAGCGATTCCATTGAGCGGTCTGTTTATGGTGATGTACATCATTCGCGATCTGGTGGAACTCATTTCTGCGCGTCAAAAGTTGGCTTGATTACAGCCATCATAAAAACAATAACTCATTGAATAAGGAATAATACCGTGGAATGGCAAGTGCTTATTGTCTTATTTGGTAGCTTTTTTCTGTTACTTGGTATCGGGGTGCCAATTTCATTTTCTATCGGTCTCGCTTCGTTATTAGCAGTAACACTGTCGTTGCCTTTTGATGCTGCTATTGCGGTTATCTCGCAGAAAATGGCCTCTGGTCTGGATAGCTTTGCGTTACTCGCCATCCCATTCTTTATCCTGGCGGGTAACATCATGAACCAAGGCGGTATCGCCATGCGCCTGATTGAATTTGCCAAAATTCTGGGTGGCCGCCTACCGGGTTCACTGGCGCACGTAAACATTATCGCCAATATGATGTTTGGTGCCATTTCAGGTTCAGCCGTGGCATCAGCCGCAGCAGTTGGTGGCACCATGGCGCCACTGCAGAAGAAAGAAGGTTACGACCCAGCGTACTCAGCCGCGGTTAACATTACTTCCTGCCCAACGGGTCTGCTTATTCCGCCCAGTAATACTTTCATTGTCTACTCGCTGATTTCTGGTGGTACCTCAATCGGGGCGCTATTCCTGGCAGGTTATATTCCCGGCCTTATGATGGGCCTGGGTTTGATGCTGGTGGCGGGTTTTATTGCCAAAAAACGCGGCTATGCCATTGCCCCAAAACCGACTCGCGCTGAAGTTATCAAGAAAACCCTGGATGCACTGCCTAGCCTTAGCCTGGTTGTGGTCATCATGGGGGGGATCATCAGTGGGATCTTTACCGCTACAGAAGCCTCTGCCATTGCGGTGGTCTACACGCTGATTCTTGCGGTGGTGTTCTACCGTGAAGTCAGTGTCAAGCAGTTGCCACGTATCGTACTTGAATCGGTGGTCACCACCTCTATCGTCTTGTTATTGATTGGTACATCAATGGGGATGTCTTGGGCGATGGCTAACGCTGATATCCCTTACCTAATCAGTGATGCTCTGTTGGCGATTTCTGATAACCCCATCATTATCCTATTGATCATCAACGTTGCTTTACTGATCGTCGGTATCTTTATGGATATGACTCCTGCGTTACTGATTTTTACCCCTATCTTCCTGCCAATCGCCATGGACTTGGGAATGGATCCGGTACACTTTGGTATCATGATGACGTTTAACCTGTGTATTGGTATTTGTACGCCGCCAGTGGGGAGCGCACTGTTTATCGGTTGTTCAGTCGGTAACGTGAAAATTGATAAAGTTATCAAACCACTACTGCCATTCTATGTGGTATTGGTGGCAACGCTGCTACTGGTTACTTTTATACCGCAAATCAGCTTGACTCTTCCTCGGTTCTTCCTCGGTTATTAAAAATTATTGGATGAGCCCTTTGGGGCTCTCCTTCTTTTGTAAGGACTATTGAAATGAAAAACCTCAGCGATAGCCAATTAAACGCTAACGTTATTGTGCCGAGCTATGACCGTAGTCGACTGAAGTCGCGTATTGTGCATCTGGGGTTCGGTGCCTTCCACCGCGCACACCAGGCGTTGTTTACTAACGAGATGTTAGAGAAAACAGACAGTGACTGGGGGATTTGTGAAGTTAACCTGGTTGGTGGTGAAGCGCTGATCAAACAGTTGCGCGAACAAGACCATCTCTACACCGTGGCAGAGAAGGGCGCGCAGGCGACACAAGTTAAAATGATTGGGTCGGTGACGGAATCGTTGCACCCAGCGCTTGACGGCAAAGCTGCGGTACTGGCGAAAATGACCGAACCGCAAGTGGCGATTGTTTCCATGACCATCACCGAAAAAGGCTATTGTGCTGACCCTGCAACCGGTCGTCTGGATAAAAAAAATCCGTTAATCGTTGCTGACTTAGCCAATCCTCGCGACCCCAACTCGGCTATTGGCTACATTGTTGAAGCCCTGCGTCAACGTCGTGAGAAGGGAATAGCGCCCTTTACCGTGATGTCTTGCGATAACGTACAAGAGAACGGCCATGTGGCGCGAGCCGCAGTACTCGGCTTTGCCAACTTGGTTGATGCTGATTTGGCTGCCTGGATTGAAAACCATGTGACTTTCCCATGCACCATGGTTGACCGTATTGTGCCTGCCGCGACAGAAGAGACACTGAAAGAGATCGAAGCCCTGGTTGGTGTCGCCGACCCTTGTGGTATCGCTTGTGAGCCGTTCCGCCAATGGGTGATTGAAGACAACTTTGTGGCGGGGCGCCCTGATTGGAACGTGGCCGGTGCTGAGTTTGTCAGCGATGTGGTGCCCTTTGAAGAAATGAAGCTGCGTATGCTGAACGGCAGCCACTCATTCCTGGCTTATCTCGGTTACCTGGGGGGATACGCACATATTTCCGATACCATGACCAATGCTGACTACCGCAAAGCGGCATTCGACATGATGATGAAAGCGCAAGCGCCAACATTGAAGATGCCACAAGGCACCGACTTGGAAGGATACGCCAACCTCTTGATTGAGCGGTTTACCAACCCCAGCCTAAAACACCAGACCTGGCAAATTGCCATGGATGGTAGCCAGAAAATCCCACAACGTATGGGCGGTTCTTTGCGTTACCACCTTGCTCGTGGTTCCGATTTTAAATGGTTGGCAATGGGGATTGCCGGTTGGATGCGTTATGTGGCGGGGGTTGATGAACGCGGTGAAGCCATTGATGTCCGTGACCCGATGGTGGCACAGTTACAGGCAATTTATGCCGAGCAGGGCCTTAACGTTTCGGTGGTGAAAGCGTTGCTGTCCATTGAAGCGATATTTGGTACCGACCTTATTGCCAATGACACCTTTGTCACCGCAGTGACCGAGGCTTACCAACGGATTCTGGATCAGGGTGCGCGCGCTGCCGTAGCATCACTGTAATTTAACACTCAATGCCTGCGCCGATTGCGCGGGCATTGTTATTCACATCCCCCCTCAAGCGCGAATATGAATCGTGTTAGTGAAAGAGAAAATGAAAAATTTTTTGTGCGAAGACTTCTTATTGTCGAACGATACCGCCCGCGAGCTCTATCATGACTACGCGAAGGCGATGCCAATCTATGATTACCACTGTCACCTCAACCCCAAAGAAGTGGCCGAGAACCGGCAGTTTGCTAACCTGGGCCAAATTTGGCTTGAGGGTGATCATTACAAATGGCGTGGTATGCGCTCTGCGGGGGTACCCGAGTCACTGATTACCGGTAAAGAAACCTCGGACTATGAGAAGTACCAGGCATGGGCGCAAACTGTTCCCAAAACCTTAGGTAACCCGCTTTATCACTGGACTCATTTGGAGTTACGCCGTCCATTTGGTGTAACCGGCAAACTGTTTGGCCCGGAAACCGCAGAGGATATCTGGCACCACTGTAATGAACTGCTGGCGACGCCTGAATTCTCTGCTCGCGGCATTATGAAGCAAATGAATGTGGTGATGGCCGGGACCACCGATGACCCTATTCATTCTCTCGAGGCCCACAAAGCGATCGCGGACGATCAAAGCTTTGCTATTGAAGTGGCACCTAGCTGGCGTCCAGATCGCGCATTTAAAATTGAGTTAGACGGTTTTTCCGCCTATATGGCTCAACTTGGGGCGGTGGCCGATGTGGAGATTACGCGTTTTGCTGATTTGCTGACGGCGCTGGAACGCCGCCTGAAGCACTTCAGTGCCCACGGTTGTCGCGCGGCTGACCATGGCATTGAGGTGGTGCGTTTTGCGGCTGTTCCGGCAGAAAGCACGTTAGATGCTATTTTAGCGCGTCGTTTGGCAGGTGAAACGCTGACTGAACTTGAAATTGACCAGTTCACTACGGCAGTACAGGTCTGGCTTGGCCGGCAGTACGCCAAACGCGGCTGGGTCATGCAACTACACGTGGGGGCTCAGCGTAATAACAACACGCGGATGTTCCGTTTACTGGGGGCGGATTGCGGCTTCGATTCGATAGGTGATCGTTCATATGCGCTGCAACTTGCTTGCTTGATGGATGCGATGGAGACAACCAACGAATTACCCAAGACCATTCTGTATTGTTTGAACCCGCGTGATAACGAAATGCTGGCAACCATGATGGGGAATTTCCAGGATGGCAGTATCGCGGGCAAGATCCAATTTGGTTCTGGCTGGTGGTTCAATGACCAGAAAGATGGCATGGAACGCCAGATGCAGCAGTTGTCTCAGCTCGGTTTGTTAAGCCAGTTCGTGGGTATGCTGACAGACTCGCGCAGCTTCCTTTCTTATACTCGCCACGAATACTTCCGTCGTATTCTTTGCAACATGATTGGGCAATGGGCGGAAAATGGTGAAGTACCCCGTGATATGCGCATGTTAGGCAAGATGGTTGAAGATATTTGTTACCACAATGCCAAAGCGTACTTTATGTTGCCGGGTGAGTAACAACAAAATAGGGGTTATGGCACCCTAATGGGGGCCATAACCGATACTCAGACCTATTCAACCGCTAGGCTTGTTACTTGTTACTTGTTACTTGTTACTTGTTACTTGTTACTTATTACTTGTTACTGGGGCGGTTCTTGATAGGTCTTGGGGATAAATAGCGAGAAAATGGTACCACAAGGGTCATTATCCGAAACCTCGATGCTGCCATGTGCCTGGCTGACATAGCTGGCCACCAAGTGCAGACCAATACCGTGGTCGCCTCCACGTTTAGTAGTAACCCCCTGTTCAAACAGCGTATCACGCACTTCGGCGGCAATACCGGTGCCATGGTCAGCCACTTCAATCACCAATTCGTTACTGCTGTCATTAATATACAGTTCTACGGCTTGATAAGGCGGCGCACAACGCAGTGTGGCATCCACCGCGTTATCCAACAGATTGCCGATAATCGACATTAATTCGGTTTCATTTAATGCCGCCGGGAGTTGGCGCAATTGGCAAGCGGGATCAAACTGCAACGTGATACCTTTTTCACGTGCGCTGGCGTATTTACCCAACAGTAGCCCACAGATCGTGGCGGAACTGAAACGTTGAGAGATAAAATCGAGGATTTCCTGCGCACCTTCTGATTGTGCTTCTATATAGCGGATAGCTTCATCATACCGTTGCATATGTAACAAACCCGCGAGCGTGGCCGTCCAGTTCAACTGCTCATGGCGCATGATGCGTAGATTGTCGGCATAACGCTTTACCTGGCTAAGCTGGCTACTCAGGGTATTGATATCGTTTTTGTCGCGGAAAGTGATCACCCAACCCTGTAATTCATTCTCCTGCATAATACGTACCCGGTTGGCAATCACCTGTATATGGTTGAAACGGCAGATCTCATCATGAGTATCCTGTTCCAATTGGCTGGCGGAAAAGAAATTCGGTTGTGACTGGATAAGATCACCGATTTTCTGCCCCAGCAGGCTGCTCATCGGCTGTTTTAGGTCAAGTAACTCACGGGCGGCATAGTTGATGGTGATAATGCGTAACTGTGGATCGATAGCGATCACGCCTTCATAAATCGCTTCCAGCAAGGCTTTCTGTTGGCGTACCAACAGGGCGATTTCTTTGGGTTCCAGTGAGAACATTTGGCGTTTTAAGTTTTTCGACAATGACCAGGAAAAAAGAAACAACGCCGTTAACAGCAGGAGAACTGAAAAAACAATTTGAGTGAGTGTTCGGGCATTTAAGCGGTCGATATGGCTCTTAAGATAACCGACAGAAACAATACCAATGACCTGATCATCCGCATTAAGGATCGGTGCCTTGCTACGTAATGAAATGCCGATGCCGCCTTCGCGGATGGAAATAATACTTTTACCTTCCAACACTTCTTTATTGTCACCCCCCACCATCGGTTTCCCCAGTTGTTTGGGGTGTTCGGAATGGTAAAGGTGCAGGGTGTGCCGATCGCCAACCACAATATAACTGGCATCGCTGGCGGCGCGGATTTGTTTCATCAGATTGGCGATATCTTGCGTATTGTTCTGCTCTACTGCGGTGATCAGTGTCGGGATCAGCGCAATTTCACGGGCCTGGACTTGAGCGCGGGCACCCAGATCACGGTGCAACTGGGTATTCAGATTATAGTAGGTGTAAACGCCAATCAGCGTGAGCAGCACACTTGAACAGGCGACCAGGCAAAGAAAAAGTTTGATGTGAAAAGAGAGTGTTATACGCATGGGTGATTATGGGGCCTCTATCCAGACTGTTTTAATTTGCTACCGCTGCAATGACCATGGCTACCATGCCAACTCAGCCATATTATCAGCAACCGGCCTCATAGACTTTGTACATTTGGTTACTCGGCGAAACCAATCACTCACGGAAGCATACTATTGATTCCGTTATCATCATTTTAACGCCTCATTCGGGGCCTACTGAAAACAATGTCTTCCTGAGGATTTAAAGATGAAAAAAGTATTAGCGATGATCGTTGCTGCTACCATGGGCCTGTCTTCTGTTGCTTTCGCTGCTGATACTGCAGCAACAACTGCTCCAGCAGCAACCTCAACGACTGCACCAGCGGCAGAGCAAGCGCCAGCTAAAGCCACTAATCATAAGAAAGCACACAAGAAAGCTGAAAAGAAAGCACCAGAGCAAAAAGCTCAGGCTGCTAAAAAGCACAGCAAAAAAACCACTAAGAAAGCTGTAGAGCAAAAAGCTCAGGCCGCTAAAAAGCACCACAAAAAAGCCGACAAAAAAGCCGCAGAGCCAGCAGCGCAATAAGTAACAATTGCGGAGCCATTACCGGTTCCGCTTGTGCTGCTCAGTATTGACGACACCCGGTTTTCCGGGTGTTTTTTTTGAGGTAAACCATCATGCTTAATCGCTACCTGTTTGAAGTGATCTTCAGTGCTGTAGCCATATGTGGTTTGGTGGTGGCTTGGGCATTGTTTCTGCCAGACTCTTTTCTTTGATCATGCTGCTAGCGTGGATTTTATTCGCTAGCGATTGATATCCGGTTATAGCGCTCGTTATAGGCGCGGCGAAACTGAGCCAATTCGAACGCATCCAGATCCAGTTCTGCAAAGTAAAACAGTGCCGCTTCAGTGTGCTCGGCATACAACACCGCTGGCAGCCCGGCACGTAACAGTGTTTCTCGCCAGAGATCAATCTGTTGGTCATCCGCCTGTTTGATAAACGTCAGGTAGATAAACAACAGATACGCCGCTTGATGCATCTCTTCGGTATAGCCATTATTCAACATCCGGATAAAGGCCTGGCTGTTGCGGCTACCCATTTCCTGCATCATTGATTCAATCAGCATCGGTTTTACCTTCAGGAAACGCGCCAATGAAGCGATGGCCTTGCGGGTATCGGAAGTCAAAACAAGATAACCAATGATAAATGTGGCGCACAGGGCGGCGATGATGATCCAGATCATTGATGGTGCATTACCTTTTTGCTGCGCCAGAGAATGACGTCAGTGTTGTTCACTATTGAAATTGTCTGCAGATGGTTGTTGATGATTCACCTGGCAATTGAAGTTGGCGGCATCTTGTGCCAGTGCCTCCAAATGGACACTTAATATTTTGATCTGCTTGATCAGAACATGTTGTTCTGGCACTGAATTAGCGGTACTCAGTTTGCGTACTAGCTGTTCGTTTTGCATACGCAAGATGATTTCACGCTGCTTGGCTTCTTCTAACTGCTGTTGCAAAGCCTGATAGCTGTGTTGCCATTCACGGTGCTGCTTTTCGAAGCTGGCTTGCAACTCGTTCATTGCATGGTGAAAATGGAGTTCCAGCTCACGCATAGTCATAGATTCGATCCTTTGCGGCACTCAATAATGGGCGATAGTATAACTAAAACCGCTCATAAGCTCACTTGTTGCTGCGTATTACTGATTTGCAACCTTGCGACAGCACTTTACAATGGGTTTGACTGGCCCCAAACAGTCGGTTCCCTGTGCGCCTATCTGGTTTTTTGCAGGGTTTGAGCCGTGTGGGGACCATTAAAGGATACCGTCAGGCCATCTTTTTGAGTGATGTGAAATGAACGACGATGACCAAGGTTTTTTTACGCAAGCCATGGCTGATGTGACCCCGCTACCCAAGGGGCAACAAACGCTCTACCTTAAGCCACAGGACGTGGTGGATAAACTTGCGCGCCGCGAAGCGCAGGCGTTGCAACAGGAAAACTTTCTCAGTACCGGGTTTCTCGACATCATTCCGTGCGATACCCCATTGGAATATAAAGGCGAAGGCATTCAGCAAGGCGTCTTGGACAAGTTGCGCACTGGGCGCTACCCCCCGCAGGCCAGCCTCAATTTACTGCGTCAGCCAGTAGAACATTGCCGCCAGGCACTATTCCGTTTTATGGTTCAGGCTGAGCAAGATAGCCTGCGTTCACTGTTGATTGTCCATGGCCGTGGACGAACAGATCAAAGCCACCCGAATATCATCCGCAGTTATGTGGCCAAATGGTTGGGGCAGTTTGAACAGGTACAGGCTTTTTGCCGGGCGCTACCTCGGGATGGCGGTGAGGGGGCTTGCTATGTCACGCTACGCAAATCGCTGACAGCGAAAATAGATAACTTTGAACGCCATGCTAAACGTAGCCGTTGATATCTTTAGGTAATATATGGCGGCGTAGCGTTACGCCGCCATCAGGGAAAAGTTACTGTTTACGAAATTTATAGTCCAGAGAGAAACGCCCGGCTCCAGTAATCGACAGCAGCAGTAGCCCGGCGACAATACTGATGTTTTTAAAGAAATTAATCTCATTCCCGAGCATTTCTAACCCACTCATCCGCCAGAATGGGTGACCAATCAAAGCTGTACCCAATACGTAGATGGCATAAATGATGGCCAAGGGACGGGTGTAGAACCCCACGACAATGGCGATACCGAAAACAAATTCAACCAGTATGGATATCAATGCTGCCAGATAGGGCAGTGGTGTGCCATAACCTTCCATCGCGCTAACGGTGGCCCCGAAGTTGGTTAATTTCATCCAACCGAAAACAAGAAACAGCATCATCAACAGAATTCTTGACAGCAGAATGGTGCTGTCTTTTAAAGTTTCGTTCATGGTGAACCCCTTAATCACGATGAATGGGCGTTACAATTTAAAGATTAGAACAAATTTAAATAACGTCTATACGCAAAATAATTCGAGTTGCCTGTAGGCGACAACTAAGGGAATCCCCGGGAGCATAGCTAACTATGTGACTGGGGTGAACGAAGGCAGTCAACACCCAAGCAACTTGAAGTATGAAGAGTATATCTACATCCTTTAAGTTGTGTAATTCCATCGCGCACTCAACTTGCGGTTTGCTCGGGTTATCATCGCCATTGCTGATTAATGACCTGCTGCTTTGCTGTCTACACCGCTCAGATTTTGCCGATTATCAATCTGTTGATAGTGTTGATTGTTGTTTGATTTATCACTTTGATTCCTTTGTTAAAACAATGATTATCATCCTGATACGCTGCCCATTATCAATTTGAGATAGGCGTGAGTTTTAACGTGATAAAACCCTGAGTTTATTTGGGGTTATTCATCAAAAAAATTAATTATTTAGCTAAATTATGTGAATGGCATCACAAGGATGTTACGCCGAAAAGCCAGCGCTATTTGTTGGCATATCTCTTGGATCTTTTTTCAAATGTATTGGCGAACGTGAGGGTGTTCGCCGCTGATAAAAATAATGAAGGAGAATGCAATGGGTGCTTCAGGTTCAACGCCTGTACGGCGAGTGGATGGACTGGCGAAAGTCACAGGTACTGCTGTTTACGGTAATGACATGATGTTACCGGGTATGTTGTACGGTGTTTGCCGTTATGCAGATATTCCCGCAGGTAAAGTTGAGGAGATTGATCTCAGCGAAGCACTGAAAATTGATGGTGTGGTCAAAATTGCCACTTATAAGGATATCCCCGGTGAACCTGTAGTTGGCATCATGGTTAAAGATTACCTGCCGATCATCAAAGATGAAGTGGTTTTCCACGGGGATGTGATAGCGGTGGTGGCGGCGAAAACCTATGAAGCCGCCTGTGCTGCAGCAGATAAAATCCGGGTGCGTTATACCCCTTACACCCCGGTGACCGATGTTGAACAGGCGCTGAAGAAAGATGCTCGCTTGGTCCACCCAGAGCGGGAAAACAATATTGCCGCCCATCATCATACGGTGAAAGGGGATATTGATGCTGGTTTTGCCCATGCCAAGCATATTATTGAACGTGAGTATGAAGTGGGTTTTCAGGAGCATGCTTACATTGAACCGGAAGTGGTGCTTACCTGGCTGGACCCGACGGAACGCCATTTAGTGATTTCAGGATCGATCCAAAACCCGCACCGGGTACGCAGTTTTGTGGCGCGCTTTATGGGGTGCCCACAAAGCCACATCAATATTAAGCGCGCGGTGATGGGCGGTTCGTTTGGGGGTAAGGATGATATTATTGATCACCTCTCTTGCCGTTCGGCGCTATTGACCACGCTGACCGGTCGGCCAGTCAAATTCACCTATACGCGTGAACAGTCCATTCTGGAAAGCTGCAAGCGCCACCCTTATAAGATGAAGTACAAAGTCGGCTTGGATGATGCCGGCCATATTCTGGCAATGAAAGTCGATGTGCTGGCCGACAGTGGTGGCTATGCCGCTTCAACGCCGTTTGTGACTTGGCGTAGCTCGGTACAAGCCGCTGGCCCCTATAACATTCCCAATGTGCGTATCGATGTTACCGGGGTTTATACCAACAACAGTTACACCTCTGCGATGCGCGGGTTTGGTTCACCGCAAGTGGTTTATGCCAATGAATCACTGATGGATGAGATTGCTGCCCAGTTAAATATGTCACCGGTGGAGATCCGCCGGATTAATGCGTTGCGTCAGGGTGACACTTCAATTACCGGCCAGGTGTTTGACCAGCATACAGTCTCGGCGCTGGAGGTTCTGGATAAAGCGGTGACGGCCACCGAGTTTGAAGCCAAACGCCAACATTATGAACAACTGAATCAGCGTGGTGGTGTGCACCGTTATGGCATCGGCCTGGCGCTCAGCTACCGTGGTTGCTCCATCGGTGCGGAAGGGGTAGATACCTCAACGGCACTGGTTCAGGTGAACGAAGATGGCAGCGTGAATATCGCCACTTCCGTGTCGGAAAATGGGCAGGGGCTACAGACCGCCATGTCACTGATTGCCGCAGGAGCCTTTGGTATTCCATTAGCTGAAATCCGTTTTAGTGAGCCGCCTACATCGATGATTGGTGACGGTGGTTCAACAGCGGCGACGCGCGGAACCCTGGTGGGTGGTGGAGCGATTCTCGATGCGGCAGAGAAGATCAAGCAACGTATTCTGAGCGTGGTTGCTGAAACGGTGGGTAGCCCAAACCTGGCTGATACCTTGTGGCAGGATGGCTGGATTATCAACCGATTCAATGAACAAAAACGTATCGATTTCAAAACGGCGGTGAACAAGACCAAGTGGGCGAGTGTCAGCCTGACGGAGTATGGTTGGTTCGTGCCGCCCCCCATCCATTGGGACGAAGAGAAAGGATGCGGTAGCCCCTATTTTACCTGGGTATATGGTTGCCAGGTCGCCGAAACCCGCACCAACACCAGCACCGGGAAAACCGAGCTGTTACATGTTACGGCAGTACATGATGTCGGCCATGTAATTAACCCTGTCGGCTTTGAAGGGCAGGTGAGTGGTGGTGTGGCACAGGGCTTCGGCTATGCCCTGCTGGAGGACTTCAACATTGAAGGTGGGGAAGTTAAATCGGAGAACTTCGACAGCTACTTGCTGCCGACCATCAAAGATATTCCACCTATCACGGTGATCGGCGTGGAGAACGCAGATGCCGCAGGGCCACTCGGTGCCAAAGGTATTGGTGAGCCAGCAACGGAACTGGCGGCAGCGGCGATTAATAACGCAGTCAGCTCGGCGTTGGGCACGCGTTTTAACAAACTGCCTCTGACACTGGAGCAGGTCATTTTGGGTTATAACCTGAAAAAACCGGCCCGACAGAGTGAGTTGATGATCGAACCATCCAGCAGGAAACAGGTGTTGCGCCTGACCGACGTCACGGTGACCCGCCCGCAAACGCTGGAACAGGCGTTGGAGCTGTTGAAGACAGAAGGCACCAGTGCCATTGCTGGTGGTACTGATGTTATCGTTCAGGCTCGTCTGCAAACCAAGCCGATAAACTTAATCGATATTTCCCACCTGCCAGAGTTGACGCAGATAACCGAGCATAGCGCGACCGGGGAGCTATTTATCGGTGGTGCGGTAACGTTTAACCGTATTGTTGAGCACCCAGTGATTCGTGAACGCTATCCGTTATTGGCGCAGGCGTGCCGCACGGTGGGTTCCAACCAGATCCGTAACCGGGCAACCATTGGCGGCAATATGGTCAATGCGGCCCCCTGTGGGGATTCGATCCCGCCAGCGATTATTTACGATGCCGTTATTGAACTGCGCTCTCGTCAGGCGATGCGGCGGATGTCTTTAAGCGAGTTTTTACTGTCGGGATACAAAACTCAGCGCCAGCCGGATGAACTGTTGACGCAAGTGATTCTGCCGCCGTTGGCTAGACCCGCTGCCTTGAGTTTTTATCATCAACTGGGGCGCCGTAATGCACTGAACATCACGCGTCAGAGCCTGACGTGCCTGGTGGACTGTGATGCCAATGGCGTGATTGATTATTGCCGGTTGGTTGACGGCGCTTTGTTCAGCAAGCCTCAGCGCCTAATAGACATTGAAGCCTGCCTGACTGGCAAGAAGCTGTCTGACGATGTCATCAACAGCGCGTGCCAGATCCTGGACAAATTGATCTACGCGGCAATCGGTAAACGCTGGTCTGCAGCATACAAACAGCCGGTATTCGTCAATATGTTCCGCGATATGATGGCGGATGTGCAGCGGCAACTCGGCAAGTAAGTGGGCTCACCCGTATTACTGGGTAACTATCTGGACAGGCGTGTCGTTGGCCATAAAGTATCAAGATGCCCTACACGCCATACCGTGGAAGAGAGATTATGAGTACGATAAAAGTTAAGGTAAACGGTGAGTTAGTTGAAGCGCAGGTGACAGGTAATATGCGTTTGTTGGACATGCTGCGCGATAAACTTCAGCTTACGGCGACGAAGGAAGGATGCGCCATTGGCGAGTGTGGCGCATGTACAGTGATGATGAATGGTAACGCGGTCTGCTCGTGCCTGGTTTTAGCACAGCAGTGCGAAGATGCCGAAATCACCACCCTGGAAGGGTTGGCAGACAACCCCATCACCCAGGAGCTACAACATGCGTTTGTTGAGCGTGGTGGTGTACAGTGCGGGTTTTGCACCCCGGGCGTGCTGGTGAGTACGACTGCACTGTTGGCGAAACATCCGGACCCCAGTGAGGAGCAGTTGATGGATGCGCTGGAAGGGAACATTTGCCGCTGCACCGGCTACCAGCCAATATTGGATTCCATCCACTATGCGTTAAAACGGTAGAATTAAGCCGATTATTCTCAACCAAGTGGAACACCAGGCCGACAAATTGTCGGCCTTTTTTATGTGCGTGCCATTCAAGCTGTTTGCGCATCGGTTTTACCGGGGGCTTATCGTTATTCTGCCCTGCAACATAACGAAACTTAGGTATATATTGTCCGGTACTATTTACTGGTAACAGGAAGTTTGTAATGACAGTTGAAATTCGCCGGGCAGAAAGACGTGATGCCAAGTTGATTCTGGATATGATCATTGAGCTGGCGGTGTATGAAAAGGCGCGAGATGAAGTGCGCACGTCACAAAGTGAGATTGAAGAAAGCCTGTTTGGCGAACATGCCAGTGCTGAAGCCCTTATTTGCAGTGTGGATGGCAAACCCGCGGGTTACGCGGTGTTTTTTATGAGTTATTCCACCTGGCTGGGTAAAAACGGTATTTACCTGGAAGACTTGTACATTGCCCCTCAGTTCCGTGGGGCGGGCAGTGGTAAAGCGCTGTTACGGCATATTGCGCAGCTTGCTTGTGAACGCGGTTGTGGGCGCTTGGAGTGGAGCGTGTTGGACTGGAACCAGCCAGCAATTGATTTTTATCTCAGCATTGGTGCTGCACCACAAGATGAATGGGTCCGTTACCGCATGGAAGGAAAAGTACTGGAGCAATTTGCGCGGTCTTGATCAGTGGACTGTTGCTAGATTAATTCCGGTACCTTGGCAGGTACCGGAGTGATCAATTATTTACCCGGCATCATACGGCGCAGCGTATTGTCGCCACGGAAATAATGATGGTAAAGCGCTGCCAGAGCATGAATACCAATAATGAAATAACCGGTATTTGCTAATACTTCGTGGATTTCTTTAAGGAAGTGGCCTGTTTGCGGATCTGGTGAAACCAACTGCGGTACTTGCCAGCCCAATAGAATGAAATTTTTGCCACCATAAACCACGCTGAGCATGCCCAACAATGGTAAAACTAAAAACAACAGATAAAGTATCCAGTGGAAAAGTGCCGCACCGCGTGCTTGCAAGGGTTCCAATGGCGGCGTGATGGGTGGGGCTTTGTGGAGATGCCGTAAACCAAGGCGGATAAACATCAGCACAAAAACTGAAATACCAAAGTTATAGTGCAGCTGCTTTACTAGCGCAACATACTCATCAGGCACCGAATCTTTCAACAACATGGCACTGTAGGTCAAAATCACCATCACTAACGTTAGCCAGTGAAAAAGGATTTGTGACTTGGCGTAACGATCATCCATAAGCTCTCCCTATATTTAAATGATGCAATTTTGTTAATGTACTGATTGAATAAATTTTAAAAAAATAAAAAACGGAGTCCAGAAATGCCAAAAGCAGAAGGGGACTAGGTTCGCCGAGCTCAAGAATAGATGATGATAGGACAGGGTGCAATACAGCCCCTGCCTAAATCCATTAGTTTAGTAAGGAAAAGATAACAATAATAGGATGCTATCTATTCACTGGTGCCTTTCTCCCCCGTAGATACAGGCGACATACCAAAAACCCGAGTAACTGTCGCAATCTTTGTTACAGGTATGGCTGGCTCCCATAGAGACACAGGCAAAGGTGGGGGAGGTAATGGTAAACAGCAGGATTGCGGCACCATACTTGATAATTTTTGGCATCATCAATTCTCCTCTCTCTGTTGTAAGTCACTGAGCTAGTATAAACAGCACTAACAGGTTATGTTAAATTTCCTAATGGTTGTCAACTAAATCGCATTATTCGCTGATAGAAACTTTATTTTTACCGGCTGGCTGGGGCATGGCTGACGGTGGAAATGAGGTTAAAAGAGTCGAGGTCTTTCAATAGGGTGCGAGTTAGTGGTAGGTAGAGGGAGTCGGTTTTGTGGTTGAAGCGGGTAAAGCCATATTTTAAGTAGAATGATTCGGCTTGTTGATCTTTCGCGTCAACATGAATGGCCCAGATACCGGTGGTAGAACGTGCAACGTTAAGAATGGCGTCAACGAGCAGTGAGCCGCAAAGCCCTTTGCCTGAGTATTGCTGATCAACGGCTAAAATTATTTCCCCAACTCCTTACGTCTTGCCATGGCGCGAAGCAAGTTTGGTGGGGTTGCGGATTCCTGCAACAAAGAATCTGCAAACTGTTGCTGATCTTCAATAGCCAGTCTCAATAGGGCAGTTTCTTCAATTGCCCGTTTGGCCGCTTCTTGTGTGGCAGTAATGATAAAGTCAGTTATTGTGCGCCCTTGAAGTTCTGCCGCACGCTTGATTAAGGTGTGCAGTTCGGTAGAAATACGGGCTTCCAATCTTGCTGTTGTTGCCATCATTCCTCCTGATATCTATTCCGGCAAATTGCCGTACGGAAAGTATAGCGGATTTACAGATGCCGTAAAGTCATTTGCAATTTGGATGGCTTATCGTTGTAGTGAGGTAAGGGTATGTACAAATTTTATGCTGATAGTTTTCAATGGTTACTTGGATCTGATAAAAAAGAATCTGTTTCTACTGAGGGAGCGCGACCATGACGTTTGATGAAAGGAAAGAACGGGCATTGGCACTGATGGCAGAGAAAAAGATGTGGCGCAGTAATTACGCTCCACCAATCCTACGCCTGTTATGGAAATGGGGAGTGGAAATCCCGCCACCGCCGTTTGCGCCATTCTGGCTAAATATGCTTTTTTATGGCGGTTTCTTTGGCCCCCTTTGGGGCGTAATTATGTGGTTTACAATCTGGAAGAATGAGTGCTATAGCGCATCAACAGCGCTGCAAACCAGTCTTGGAGCTGGGTTGCTGTTTGGTTTATTCACAGCTCTATTCCATTACTGGAGGAGACGGGTGAACAAGTTGCCTGACTGGAAGAGCCTTTGATAAGTAAATTGGTTTTACGCTAGGAAAAAAGATTTATAGAAAAATGGGCCGACTTTTATTATTTAAAACAATATGTTAAATGGTAATCTGTCGGTGATGAATTAACTTTAACTGCTCACCTACTGTGAACAGTCAGCCTTTCTTCCTCAAAATCAGGTGAGGAGCTATTCAGCGTAAAAACCTGTCATCTTTCACGGGAAATTGTAAATCACCATAGCATTATCCTTAGGCTGTAAGGCGTTTGTGACACAAGTGGGTACGTTTTTATCTCACCGACAGGTGACAACTATAAAAGAGTGGTTGTGCTTTAGTTTGGTAATGTATAAAATTTTATACATTGCGGTGAGGGAGTGAGCCCAAATGGAAGCAAAGAACATTGACTGGCGTGGCACTTCGCTTGATGACTTGAAGGAGTTCCCAGAGGATGCCAAGATTATTGCTGGGAAGGAGTTGAGAAAAGTACAGTTTGGGTTAGAGCCTGCCGATTGGAAGCCAGTTAACGCTTGGGGGAATGGCGTTATTGAAATTCGATTAAGTGCTTGCGCTGGTGCTTTCCGTGTGGTGTATGTGGCAAAATTTGAGGAAACAATCTATGTCTTACATAGTTTTCAAAAAAAATCCCAACAAACCAGCAAGAAAGACACCGATATTATAAAAGAACGTTATAGAGCGGTTGTGAGTGATCGGAGTAAACAAAAATGACAGAGAAAAATGATACGGCATCTCGCCACGTCACACAAGTTGATGACAATATATTTACTGATTTAGGTTTTTCAGAAGAGGTAGCTGTAGATTTATTGGCACAATCTAATGAAGAGATCTCACAGGCAATTGAAATAAAAAAACAATTAATGGCTGAAATCAGTCTGTGGATGAAAGATAAAGGGTATAAGCAGGCAGATGCGGCACATATTTTACATGTTTCTCGCCCACGGATATCAGACGTCGTTAACCAGAAAACTGAAAAATTCACGTTGGATTCATTAGTTGGCATGATCGGCGATATGGGGAAAAGAGTACGGCTGATTGTTGAATAACATAGTTTTGAAGTGAACCTTATTTCGTGGGATACCTACGGGTCTTAGCATTAGTGGTACTTGAGCAGAATCGGCCTGACAGTTAGCGGCTATTTATACTGCAAGCGGGGCCCTCAGTGTCAGCATAGTTGTCACCTCCTTCTAAGCATGGATCCAGAGGGCCTTTTAACCGCTTTATCAGCTTACATTTTCTAATAATGAAAAGTGGCTAACTTCACGCAATTTTCGCGGCAGTAAGCGGATTGGGGGATGTTACAGTTTCCCCAGTTATCAAGATGCTGCTGTTTTTCTTCTTTACGGTATTGCATGGTCTATTCTCAGGCTTGTTATTCAATGTTGAGAATAATGAAAGGAGTTATAAGCTGCAGCAAGGTTAGTTTCGTGGATGTTTACAACAATCACAGAATCATGCAATGAGTTTTGACCTGTGGAGCACACATCTTCCTGCTCAATTTCAGACATTAAATTTCAGACATTAAAGTGACAACCTATCATTACTCACTAAACCAATAGATTAGGTGATTAGTGCGGTTGTTTGAAACTCAATTAACTAATTGATTTTTAAGTAATAATATAATTTCTCATAAGTTTTTCAAAACAAATTTACATTCTTATCGGCAATGATTAAGATAACTAATAAGGTCGCTCTGTAATTTAATTTTTAAAATCAATATAAAACAATTGCTTATTGATGTGCTTTTTTTAAGTCAAATCATCTATAGATGTACATGGTTTTAAACAAGTAAAAAAATGTCTTCTTTTTTTGTTCCTTTCATGATGGTAGTCCTATGAGGAAAATGATAAGAAAAACAACGTATTCTGAGTGGGTGGTCAGAAACAGTCTTTATTGGATTAGTGCTATCACTCACTGGAAGCTGGAAGAAGATGAGCGAGATTGGATCGTGTCGTTTGAACCGTCCAATGACGAAGTTGAGTTCGAATTTGAGCGGTTGCTGAACGATTATAAGCTCAGAGAAAAGCTTCAGGCACACACCGGCCAGGTAAGAACCTCAATAATCGATAATGTTCTGAGGAGCATCGATTCGAGACTTGCTCAATGAATACGATGCCATTCAACTTTGATCGCCTTAGCAATGGCAGAGTCTTCATCAGCAACCTTGCTGGTTTCCATAGTTTTGTAGACAACGACGATCTAAATCATCTTGCAAATAACAGTTTTAAGTCAGAGCATCCCATATCGAAACTGCTTGAGAGCAGATTGTTCATAGCCGACGATGTTACTCAGGTAGTTTCGCAAGCATCGCTGAGTTCTGCCTTTGCCAAACGGCTCATGAATGAACTGGCTGTAAGACCTATATTCATGATTGTGCCGACTCTCAGGTGCGATCATACCTGCAAGTATTGCCAGGTAAGCAGAGCACCGATCACTGCTGATGGTTATGACCTGAATCCTGAACTGATACCGCAAATCGTTAACATAATTAAGAAGCTGGGCACTCCACCTTACAAGGTTGAAGTACAGGGCGGTGAACCGCTCCTCAGGTTCGATCTTGTCCAAAAAATTTATGAAGCTTGTGAGAGTTCTTTAGGTAGTGATGCTTTTGAAATGGTGATTGCTACAAGCCTGTCATTACTTGATGAAAGCATCATATCCTGGGTTAAAGAACGGAATATCACATTCTCTGTCTCGCTTGATGGTAATGAAGCCATTCACAATAAGAACCGCATCCTTACCGACTTCCAGGCACACTCTAGAGCTGTAACGGGCATTCTGAAAATCACAGAAAAACTTGGAAAAAACCGGGTAGCAACGGTTACCACAGTCACTAAGGAGCTGATAAAAGAACCAGCTTCCATAGTGGATGCTCATCTGTCTCTGGGCCTTACGGATATGTTTATCAGACCTGTCAGTCCCTATGGTTTTGCACGGAAGCAGAGCTTCACTTTCTTAATGCCTGAGTATTTCGAATTTTATAAGGAATTAATGCAGCAAGTGTTGTTTCAGAATCAGAAGGGTATAACTGTCGTTGAGCACTCGGCCTCAATCCATCTTAAGAGAATTTTTAATCCGGGCTTCAGTGGTTATGCAGACCTGAAATCGCCAAGCGGAGTAGTTCTGAATTGCATTCTCTTCAACTATGACGGCAAAGTCTATGGTAGTGACGAAAGCCGTATGCTCCAGAAAGTTAACCCGGAAGCAGATTTCAGTACTGGAAAGTTTGCCTCACTCTCATTTAGTAGCAACCAATACTACCGTTCCGCTCTTTCATCCTCATTTAACTTTGCAATGCCTGGTTGTGAAACCTGTGCCTATCAGCCTTTTTGTGGGGCAGATCCATGCCAAAACATCAGTGTTTATGGAGAGCCTGTTGGAGATAAGAGTAGATCTACCTTCTGTCAGTATCACAAGGGTATGTTTCGCTTCTTGCTGAATGAAATCTCACAGGAGGGACCAATGGCAGATATGCTTAAAGGATGGACTTATGTCTGAGGTGCTGAGAAACGACATTTTCAGGTTCTCTTCCAAAATACCAGTCCAGCAAGGGTTTTATCGCCTGAGCAAATACAAGCCTGAAAATCCGAAATTCTTTTTGCCAAATTTACTGGTCACTGATGCTCAGTCAGATTCACCTTTTCCTGCATATTTTTCAGATTCAATTTTAAGCAAAGAGCTCTTTGACTCGATAGAAGATGGTGATGTTGGGGTTGTTAACAACGGGAACACGCTCAGAGTAATTTTGTCTCGTAGAGCTAACCATAACACTGTTCTGGTAACTGAAAGGTGCAACAACAGTTGCCTGTTTTGTTCTCAGCCACCAAAGACTGGAAACGATGACTGGTTACTCAGTCAGTCAGCTCTTGCGATTGCTTCTTTCTCCCTGAATGGTGTCGTGGGAGTGAGCGGGGGAGAACCTCTTCTGTATGGAGAAGACTTCCTGCACTTCTTGGATTTCATCATCGAAAACTCGCCTGATACTGCATTGCATGTTTTAACAAACGGGCGAAAATTTGCGGATGTCAGCTTCACACAGCAGATAAAAGAGCGAAGCAAAAAGATCAAAATCACCTTTGGTATCCCGCTTTACTCATCAAGACCACTTGTGCATGATCATCTGGTAGGGAGTGATGGCGCATTTAATGAAACGGTTAAGGGGTTAATTAATGCAGGAAAC
>NZ_JBXUGO010000027.1:0-32902 GCF_057180565.1 Serratia sp. HNCC26DJ244
ATATTTCATGTGTGCATAAAATTAATAACATCATCGGCAAGCGATGGAAGCGCTAGTCACATGCCAACTAAATGAACTCAGGGTGAGAGACAAATCGGCCAGGAGCGGATTTGAACGCGGTATGCCTCAGGGTAGAGGTTAATAACTGCAGCCAACACCGCTGCAGCTTTATTGATGACGGGTATATTTATCAGTGAGGTGCGACCAAGCAGGCCGCACCTTCTCTAGTGGCTAGTATATTGCTACTGCATTATGTCGTCATTTTATTGCCTTAGGATTGGCATGTGCTAGATAACGTTTACGCATTTCCAGTGCTTCATTGAAATTACTGTATAGAGTCTGATAGCGCTCCACACAATAGACTGCCAGGAGCGGCAACAGCGCGCAGAGATAGAGCGGAATAAATTGTGGTGTGATATGCCAAGCAGCAAAAATCAGACAGATCACGATGCTCCATAACAGCGTAGCCAACAACCAGATTAGAGCACGTTTAAAGCGAGTCAGTTTACTGGTGAATGACCAGGGAGCAAACGGTGCCGCGTCAGTATCTAGCGTACCATTCAATATTTCCCCGAATATCACATAACGTCTTGACCGGCTGGCAAACGTCAACATAAACAGTATCACGATACCCATGAGGATCATAAACGCGATGACAAAGGCAGGGTCTGCGTAGCCAGCGGCTAGGCTAAATGCGGGTTTACGAGCAATGGGAAATACCAAGGCGAAGTTTATCAGCAGGCTCAATAACAAATCTTCAGCCACATAGCCTGGCAGGCTGCGTTGCCGGGGGCGATAAGCATTGATATCGTTGTAGGAGTTTAACGCGAGTATGATATTGAACGGGATCGATTTATTTAGCTGGATCAGCATCAAGGTAGGCAATATCACGACGCCAAGTAACGCAATCAAGGTATAGCGCCAGTCTGCACCGCCCAGCCAAATCAGGCAACTTAACGCGACCACCAAGCTCAGGGTCACCAGAGAAGCCCAAAAAGGTCGGTATAGTAATTTAGCCATCCCCTCGATATTACGCTGTGTATAGCCCGCCAGCACTTCCGGGCTTTCGAAAGCCCGTGCGGTAAATATGCTATATGCCCAATAGCCCCGGCCATCGCGCATCATGGTCCAGACGATGGACAGACAAATCGCGCTTAACCCGGTGATAATCTCCAGCAAGGTGATGTCAATCGCATTGCGAATCAATGACGAAGTCAGAATGCTGGAGGTCAGCACCACAGGTATTATCGCTACCCGTAGGTATTTTTTACTAAAAGGAGCAAATCTTGGGATCATGCGGCCCTTAACCCCGCTTGCTGGAGTTGACTGCCCACAATATGGTAATAGTGCTGAATGTGATAATCCTCGCGAGAGCCATAATGCTCTGCGAGCAGATGGCTGAGGGTTTTCTTATTACTGATCTCCAGATAGCGGCAGTACCCCATTTGTGCCCACTGATCCATGCTTTCACGCCAACGTACAGTATGGGTAAGATGCAGCGCCAGGTTTTCTTTGATCTGGGCCACGTCATTTTCCGCTTTAGCGCTATAGTTCATGATCACGGGGCGGGTGGGTGAAGAGAAGGGCAGGCTAGCCAATGCCTGACGCATCTGAGTTACCCCTTCACTCATCAACGGCGTATGCCAGGCACCATTGACGCCCAGCTTGATAGTATTCACCCCGCTACGCGTGAGATGGTTGATCAGCGTCTTTACCGCTGTCAGTTCACCACCAACCACTTGCTGTTGCCGCCCATTATCGCAGGATACATTCAATACATCCCACAGATCCAGATTGTCAATATGCTCGCATAGTGCCTTATAGCTGTAAGGTTTGACCACATACATCGCCCCTTTGCGCTGTTCGGCCAGATTTTGCATGATGGAGGCTCGTAACGTAATAGCGCGAAACAGCGTTTCCAAATCCATCACTCCAGCAGCATAGAGAGCGGTGTATTCCCCGGCACTGTGCCCAGCATATCCTGTTTCCAACACAGGGTCCCGCTCACGTAACGATGTCAACATCGCTGTGTTAACAGTAGTGACAGCCAACTGTTGGTAAACGGTTTTAGTCAGACGCGTCATCGGCCCTTTCTGACACAGCTTGCGCACGTCCAGCCCAGAAACATCGCTGGCACAGTCCCATACTGCTCTGGTACCGACTGAGATGTCGCAAACATCGCTGCCCATACCGATGACTGGGGAGCCCTGGCCAGGGAAGATCATCATCCAACCTTGGGCCATATTAGTGGTGATGTCTGTATCACCAATTGATTCGTATACCTGCATAGATATTTCCTTTTTCTCCGAAGGTGCCAAATTCACTGTCCTTGCTGCCGAAACTGGCTGCAACACCGGTATAAACCTCAATACTGTTTTTTAACGGCGTGCTTAAATGCAGATTCAGTATATTACTACCATCCGCCAGATTGGCCATGCCAGAGACTGACCAGTCGATATTGCCAACCTGTCCTTTATTGGTGCGGATATAAAGTGTGACATAGTGCTTT
Organism: Serratia sp. HNCC26DJ244; assembly: GCF_057180565.1. NCBI lineage: Bacteria > Pseudomonadati > Pseudomonadota > Gammaproteobacteria > Enterobacterales > Yersiniaceae > Serratia > Serratia sp. HNCC26DJ244. The sequence continues at coordinate 2,510 of NZ_JBXUGO010000027.1, forward strand.
CCGAGCAGATTTCCACCACGGGCAACATTGTCGGTTTCTGCCGCCATCATGCGGGAGTAAAGTTGATAGGATGCGCGATAAAGTGCGGCAATCTCTGGCGGTAGTGGATTGGCATAACCGCCATTAACGAAACGGATAGTATCGAAGTTATCCTTCCACTCACTGCGGCTGTAGCCTTGACTCTGGCCGTAATATTCCGCGCCGTATTCGGTTTGATCGTCGCTGGTGTAACGTAAACCAGCACCGATGTCTGCTTGAGCACCGTCAGAGCGCATTTTGTATGGCACTTGTACAGAACGATACTCACGTATGGCACGTGCTGATGCGGTGTCCAGATGACGCCAGGTCTGCCCATGAGAAACCGACCCTTCAACACTGAGGATCAGCTTATCTGTCAGGTTGCCGCTGGTGCCGATTGCCAGCGTTTTCTGGTTGCCAGCAAGTACGGATATGGTCGGGTTGAAGGTTTTCAACCCGGTGGCGGTATAGCTGGCATAATATCTGTCTGTGCTGTTGGTCCGCTGCAGCGGATCCCATTCAGAGGCAGCTTCCTGGCGCTGAGTGTTACGCTTCAAGCGCGGAAAGGCCGCCAGTGTGTAGGTGCCTTCATTGCGATACAATGAATTGCTGACACCATAAGCGCCTTCATCATAAAAATTACGCCAACGATCCGCTAGGCCGAAGATACGGACGTTACGAATGTTGCCAATGATATTGCGCGATAAATCAAGGGGAGCAACAGAGAACAGATAGCCGCTGGTTTTGCGTATCTTACCGGCATCGATGTACCAACTGTCACTGGCTTTCCAGCTGCCGACCACCTCGTTGATAACGCCAAACCCTTGACGGCGTCTATCCTCCAGAGTTCCCGGCTGACGGGCATGGGCAACATATTGCCCACTGGCTTGCGCCTTGACGCTGAAGGTGTCAGTCAATTTACAGAGCCCGACACTGGAAAGGTACAGGTTGGCAGCGGTGTTATTACGAAACGCCGGACTGTCGAACTGCCACAACGAGGCAGAGGTATGGGAGGAAACCCCCTCAATACCCGCATAACCACGTTGTAGCTGGCAATCAACTGCCCAACTGGCATCACTGTAGGTGCCAGCCAACAACAGCATACCGGTAACGGAAAGCCAGTTAGTCGCCATCATCAATTCAGTCTCATCAGATACTCTTTCTGGAAGTAACTTTCCGGCAACGATTCCAAACGGACGTCGCTATAACGCATGGTCGTGTAGTTACCTTTTTGCAGAGCATCCTCTACGACGATAGTCGTTGGCCGCATTTTGCCCAGCACCTGCTGAAAATCGCGATAATAGGAACGCTTGAGCAAGACGCCATCGGCAGAAAGAAAATCGGCCCGGTTGGGGAAGCCAGTCTCTTTATCTACCCAATAAGTGATGGCCGGGTAGGTGACATGGGGCCAGCGGCGTTGCAATGAAAGTTTGTAACAGGTTTTCTCCCCACAGGCTTCCTCACCCACCAACTTGGAGATATAGGAATAATCGAAGTCAGCGGCCACCACGTCACCGTTAGAGACCTGGCCCATCAGGCGCTGTTGGCGTGAGATAGGGATCGGACGCCGTAGATCAGGGGAGTAATACCACATTTTGTCCAGGTCGGAGAGCAAGGCTTTGCCTTTGTCACGCACTGGAGAGACAAAGCGTACCAGTGCCCGTGCATCCCCTTTCTCTACTTGCTCAGAAGGTTTGTAGAAACGCATGGAGACATCCAGCACCTGCTGGTTCTCTGTCACGTCACGCCCCCCTTTATGTTCGAGCAGGGTTAAGGTGTAACGGAAAGGTTGATCCGGTGCGCGCACACGATCGGCGCGGCGGATAATTTCGCGCGCACGCTGATCTTCTTGAGTCAGGCTGTTCAATTGGTCACGTTCAAGTGAACTCGGCGCTTGTTCTGCTGCTTGAGCTAGACCTGAAAGGCCCAAAAATATTAGGCATCCAGCGAGTTGACGTTTCATTGTTATAATCCTTATTGACAATACTTAGGGTTCAAGTGTCATGCCAAGATCGGCCATCAGGGTGGCACCACGTATCGCGCTTGACTGGTCAGAGACCAAAAAAGCAGTGATGTTGGCCACTTCTTCCGGCTCCACCAGCCAACGACGTGGTTTACTTTCGTAGCGCTCGAACATCTCGGGCCACAGCTCTTTCAAGAACGGCATCATATCGGTATTCACCATCCCAGCGCAGATACCGTTGACTCGGATCTTGCGGTCATACAGTTCTACTTCCAGGTAGCTCACCAGGTTTTCCAACGCTGATTTAGCAATGCCGAGCGGGTAATTTGGTAATACGCGCCGGCTACCCAGGCTGGAAATTGCACAAATTGTGCCGCCTTCAGTCATCATCGGAACGAGTTCCTGGACGCAGGCGGTGTTGCCAATCAAGTTAGTATTGAGCAACAGTTTCCAGTCATTGCGTGTCATCTCCATAAAGGGTTTGAACGGCGCAGCGGCGGCATTCAGCACGAGGTGATCGATCCGCTCGATACCCTCTTGGCGCAGCTTTTTCATCATTTCACTGATATCACGTGGTTCGGCGATATCCGCTTTAGCCAATGTCACCTTGACCCTGGTTTCTGCTGCTACAAAACGTTGCAGGTTGGCGGCACTTTTTCCCTGATCCTTGCGGTAGTTGAGGATCAGATCGTAGCCCTCTTGTGCCAGCTTTTCAGCGATAGCCATGCCAATGCCACGGCCAGCGCCAGTGATGAGTACAGTTTGTCCTTTTGACATCTTTTTTCTCCCTGAGAGTATTAAACAAAGCGGAATGCTTCCGCAATCACCAGTTTCGAGGCCCGGCGAGCCGGGATAATGGATGCGATTAATGCGGTTACCAGTGGTAACGCACAGGAGAACCAGAAAAGATTGATATCCTGATCCCACATCACAAAAGCCAGATAACCTTGGGTGTAGCCCGGAGACGGCGGCATTGGTATTCCATTGATATTGATGAGTGTAGCAATCAATATGCCAAAGCTGACGCTTAGCACCGAACCAATGATGCCGATGATGATCCCCTCCAGCACAAACAGGCGACCAATATAGGATTGGTTGAGGCCTAAGGCGCGCAACGTCGCAATTTCCCGAGTACGTTCAATCACGTTCATCATCAGCGTATTACCGATCATGAACACTACAATGACGCTGACAATCGATTTGATGAACAGGAAAATCCCTTCAAACAGGTTAACCACCTGATGGTAGAAAATCGCCAATTCATCCCAAGAGCGCGATTCCAGGTTGAGCTTTTTATCGCTGATCAACTGATTGATGCGCGCCAGTACTCTCTCGGTTTGCTCGGTGTCCTGCAACATAATGATGATTTTACTGACACCGTCAGTCTGCAACAGGCGCTGGGCAGTTTGCAGCGGCATTTTGATTGCCGTATCGTCATACTCTTTGATACCAGACTGGAAGACGCCTCTCACCTGGGAAGACATGGCATTTTGCCCACCCTGCGGGTTGACCACCAACATATCTACCCAATCGCCATAGCCTGCAGAGAGGGCATTGGCGATACCCGAACCGATGGTAATCTCCTGCGGCCTAACCCGTGACAGGTCGCTACCCGAAATGATTCTATCGAGAGAGCCCAGCACCAAGGAGGTTTGTGGTTCAATCCCCACACCGGTAAAGAAAGTAGAGGTTCCTTTGTCGTATTGCGAGATGATGCCGCTGAATGCCAGTTGACCGGTAATGGTGGTGATCTTCGGTGCTATCACTGGGTCGGCCAGCAGAATATTTTTCACCTCATCGTAATTATTGATGGTGTACTGCAGCGAATTGTTAGCACCACTGCTGAGATACCCTTTCTCGTACAATTGGATATGACCGAGGTTGGTACGGATGGTTTGCTCACGCAGGGCCCAAAACGAATAATCGACAAAGCCACCGAAGATAAATACGGCCACGCCACCCAGCGTGATAGCCAGCAGCGTGACTCCAGAACGGCGGCGCTGGCGGAACAGGTTGAGGAAGGTGTAACGGATATCCGTGGGTTTACGGATCGCCGTTATTATCACCACCAACAGTGCATAAACAATAATAATGTTGGAGATCCAGAACAAGATATTCATCATAGCGGTATCTCCGCCAAGGGTTGGAGAATGTTTTTCAGTTCAGCCGGCGTCCATGCTGGTGCCGCACGGCCTTTAAGAGCAGCGAGGCGTTTCCCTTCTTCACCCAGTTGAGCCAGTGATGCCAATGCGGCTTTGGCATCGCTTTCGCGTTGGCAATCGGTTAGCGCGTTCGCCGACATCAGTAATATCATCGGTTTCAAATCGGCCGGTACGGCTGGATTCTGTTGTAAAAAGTTCAGATCTTGCAATGCCACAACGCAGCGGCCATTGGATGCAGGAACAAAGGCATCCATCCTGGCCCGCAGGTAGCGCATCTGCCAGTCATTTTCATCCGTTTCTGCTGCTTCATCAATGTAGAAAAAACCCAGTTTTGAGCTTTCTGCTGCACGCATATAGTTCTTCTTGAGCAGGAAATCCTTAGCCATAAACAGCTGTGCATAGCCAGAGAACATTTTGGCCATGCGGTAATCTGGGTGCTGTTGATACAGCATTTGTAACTGACTGGCGGCGTTGGTTAATGAGTCCATTGAGGCTTGAGCATTAACCCCCAGGATCATCTGTAAACGCGTGTTGTTGTGCACACCCTGTTGCGGTTGGGCTACATTGTTAGCTTGTGAGTTGCTAGCCTGTGAAAGGCCGCTGGTCAATAGCAATATAGCGACGGCATAACGTTTAAGCGGTAAGAAAATCATTTTCCAACTCCCCATCCCTGATTTCCAACACCCTTTTGGCCTGATCGCGCAACGATAATGAATGGGTGGAAATAACAAATGTTGTTTTCAGTTCTTGATTCATGGTGAGCAGAAGATCGATGATTTCCTGCCCAGTGCGGGTATCCAGATTGCCGGTGGGTTCATCGGCGACGATCAGCCGTGGGCGTTTCACCAGTGCACGGGCAATCGCCACGCGTTGTTGTTGCCCACCGGAAAGTTCGCCTGGTGTGCGTTTGTAATGTGCCGCCAACCCTACTTTCTCAAGCATATCCATCACTTGGCCTTGTGCGACTCGGCGGCTAAAGCCGTTGAGCATCAGCGGATAATAAACGTTGTCAAATACGCTTAGCACTGGCAGTAGGTTAAAGAATTGAAAGACAAAACCAATGGCGTCTGCGCGCAAGCGTGCAGTTTGCTTGTCATTAAGCATGGAAAGATCGTTACCCAGCAGATAGACATGGCCGCTGGTGGGGTAATCAATCCCAGCCATCAGATTCAACAGCGTACTTTTACCGCTGCCGGAAGGCCCACACAGCGCGATAAATTCACCATCATGAATTTCGGTGGTGATTGATCCCAGTGCCACTATGGCACCCGTGCCTTTACCGAATTTTTTGCTGGCCTGTTGCATCGACACAACAGGTAACGGTTGTGCAGTTTGTAGGGTGGTCATGGTTTTCCCCGATAATTTGACGGTAAATTAGAAGCCTCTTCGACCAGTAACAGGCGGTAATCGGCAGAAATTTCGTACACCAGATAGCCATCGCGATTGATCCATGAATGTCGGCTTATCCCTGTGCTGCTGTCGGTCGTTTCTATCAGGCACAGATCATTAAACGGTTTCGCTATCCCTGGTAGCTGAAGGTCGGTCATGCTGACATAACGACTCTGAGTCAAGATGATATCGCCACTGATGGGCACCAGCACTTGCTCACTGCGTTCGGTGCCCACGAGTGTTGAATGGCAGGGGATCGGAAAACGCAATGAGAATAGGGTGTACTCAAATTGTGTTTTATCGATACTTTTCTGCCGGTTTCCCTGCTGATCGGCAATATTTAGCGTCAGTGCCGCTGCCTTCGCCGGCATCTCGCCTTTCACCGTGCGTGTGTTGCCATCATTGTCCTCAGATATACGGTAGCTCAGGCTGTTATCCACCCCGTAGAACACCTCATCCTGATAGCGGTAATGGTGTGTGTTGAGCAATACTCTCCAGGAAAATACAATGCTGGCTTGTTGCACATAACGGCTATGTTGCTGATCCCAACGTTGAGTGACGCGGTGTTCGCCGATTGGTTTTTCCCCCCGTACAGGCAGGATGCGGTACACAGCATGGTAATCCTTGAACGTCTCGGCCTGTAGCGGCTTGGCTTGTAACAGCTTAGCTTGTAATAGCATAGCCGTTAACGCCATCAGCAGTGGAAACCCGTAACGCATCATTATGGCTGCTCCTCTGGTACCCAGCTTTCCAACAGCCAAGCACCACCTTCACCATCAAGCACACTGAGCAAGCTATGCCCGCTGTTCTTGCTTTGCTGCAGATATTGCCAAGCCAGCGCTGGGTTCATACAGCCGCTGTCGCCATAGAGATCACTGAGTGATACACAGACTTGGCTGGCCGGTAATTGCTGGAAAGCCTGTTGCTGCATAGCACGTAATGACAGCGCTGGTGGCGTGACGCCCAATACGGCATGGGTATCGGAGCCAAGAGAGCCTTTATATTGCTCTGCCAACTGCATGGCTCGCTGTTGCGGTGAGCCAGTCAGGCTCTGGTAGTCGCTCAGGTGTAAAGTTACCCCCTGGCCCGCTGCTTTTTTCAGGATAAGGCAGCCGACGCGCTCAACGCTGAATTGGCAATTGGCTGGCACTTCTCCCCGCTGCTTGGATGACGGAAAACGTTCGGTTTCCGAAAAAACCAGCACCGGGAAACTGCGGAATTGGCCACAGATAATGACGTTATCGGCCATATTGCTGTTTAGGCAGTCTTGTGCCAGCAGCAGGGCATTCATCAAACCATTACGTTCTCCGCGTAATTTGCAGGTGAAATCCTTGATGCCATAATCACGCACGATACTTTTGGGCAGAATGTCGACGCTGAGTGAATCGCGCCAGCTATTGATCCCTTCAATGGTTGAAGTTTCTCCCCAAGAGTCGACATAAAACAGGGCATTGCGTTCATGGCGCAGGTGGAATTCCCCTTTGCTGCCCAGTTGTGCCACCGCTTGAGTGCAGGCGGTATTCATGCTGTTTAACCAGTCGCGATAATTGGCTTTGCGCAACGCCTCTTCAGGCAACATGTCACTGTCTACACCGAAACGGCGGAACAACCATTGGCTGCTGCCCGCTTTGGCATTGGCTTTTTTATGCTGCCAAGCTTCCCATACATTGTACCAGCTCGGCGAAAACCGCCGCATCGGCAAACGGGGTTCAAGCAGGGAAAACCCCACCAGATTAATGGCTGCGGCCGGTATCACTCGTTTCACCTCATTCATTTGCACCCTCCCAGTTAGCGGAGATCACCATGGCGATCGCTGAACCGTCGAGCCCGATGCCTGATTTGATAATGTGCTCTTTTTCCAATGCCAACGGCGGGCTATCGGCATGAACGTGAATTTGCAGCGTTTCATCAATAGGATAACGACTGGTCAGCGCTAGGAGACGGCGTTGTTGCAGAGCATCAGCAATCAGCATCAGATCGAGCAGCCCGCAACAAGAGACCATATAACCTAACTGGCCTTTGTAGCTGACGACCGGGACCCCAGCTTTTCCCCACAGTTTTTGCAGCGCCATCGCCTCGGCTTTGTCACTGGCGATCACCCCATTGGCATGGGGGAAAACGCAGGCAATATCTTGCGGTGACAGATCGGCATCTACCAGCACGCGTTCTAGTGTTTGAGCGATAGTACGGAAATCGGCGGTAAAGGAACTGCTTCCCCGGCCGCCACTGCTCTGGCAAAACATCGAACTACGTAATATGGCGCTCGGTTTAAAGCCTCGTTGCTGAGCGTGTTGCCCACTTTCAAGGATCAACGCGACGACACCGTTGGTGGGTAAGATACTGCTGTTATGGTTGCTAAAGGGCTGTGAACTGCCTTCCCCCAGCATATCTTGCCCGCCAAGAAAGATGATGTCCTGAGTCTGCGTTTCCAGCCAGCCAATCACTAACACCAGATCAACCTCTCCGGCGGCAATGGATGACTGAGCAAGATGGACTGCCGCTAAAGCAGAGTTGCTAGCACAATAGAGCGAAACCGCCGGCCAACTGAGCTGATAGGTTTGCGTCAACTGTTTTACCAGCCGATCCTGATCAAAATTGCTGGCATGCAACCGTTTGATTTTTGGAAAGAACAGCAGCTCTTCCTGATCGTTGCGATCCTGATAGCCTAGGTAATCGGCGATGTCAGCACGCTGACCATGGCCGACCAGATAAACTCGCACTCGTTTTCCCTGCAAATGTTCCTGACCTAAACCAGCCTTGGCTAAAGCTTGGTCAATCACTGGTTGCAGGCGAGAAAACGCCGAGCCGAAGGGTTGAGCTTCGGGTACATAGTGCGGGTTACAGCTTAAACGCAGATCCTGCCATTCACTTTCTGTGGCAAACCACGGCTGTGAACCGATCAATCTGCCTTCCACCAGACCATTAATCAGCGCCGGAAAATCCGGCGCATAGGCACTGGTCACGCCCCAACCGCTGAGGGCGACGTTATCAATCACGCCATACTCCTCAGCAGTACGGCATAATGGTTGCCTCCTTCCGTGGCACCTAGCACCAGCGCGGTACGGACATTTTTCTTTAACGGTTTGGTGACAAACGCGATATCGTCAGCAGCGAAATGCTCGGTATACGGGATAGGCAGTATTTCGCCGCGCTTCATGATCTCGGCGACCACAGCGATGTTGAGAATACCGATGCAAGATTCCACCAAGCCAAACCAGCCGTTATAGTTAACAAACGGCAGATTGCGACGAGCTTCACCAAACACTTCGCGAATTGCCCCGATCTCAGTGGCATCACGCAGGGGAGTACCATCGCTGGTACCACAAACCAGATCCACCTCTTCCAGCTTGATATCGGCTTCCTGCAAGGCTTGGCGGATAGCGGCCACCATCGATTCGACCCTGGCTGGAATATCATCTTGCTTAAAGAAGCTGCCGTCGTTGGATTTACCGTAACCGGCGATCTCGGCGTGAATATGGGCGCCGCGCTCTTGGGCGTGCTGTAAATCTTCAATCAACAGCATGCCAGCCCCTTCACCCGGGACATAGCCCTTGGCATCTTGACTGTAAACCTTGAAATCCGCCGGATCGCACGTCAACTGCAGATCGCTGTTGAGCGCCAACAGATAGATAGCAAATGTCCCCATGTTTTCATCAGCACCACCGACAATCACTTGAGGTTGCACAGATTGGCGGATTAATTCATAACCATAAGTCAGCGCTCCCAGCCCAGCGTTGATACCGGTTGCCAGCGAGGTGTTATAGCCTTTGATCCCTTCGGAAATGGAACAGAAGGTGGAGATAGCATTCATCAGTGACCCAGGGAATTCCGAGGTGCGCACTTTGGTTGGGTCAGGGAACAGGCTCTCAAGGTAGCGAACCACCGTTGATTGTGGCCCTTTTGACATCCCCAGGATCATGCCCAGCGTTTGACCGTCGCGTTTGATTTTACGCCCAGCATCAGTCATTGCCTGGGTAATGGCCAGCAGGGCAAAGGTGCTGATGGTATTGGCTTTGCGCGGATCAAAACGGCGCAGCGTTTTACGCGGATCCAGGTCTAATACCTGGTGCACGCCTGAAGGTTTACTCAGTTTGCTCGTCATATCCGTTTCGCCGAAATTGTTCTGCATGTAGTCAACCACTTCATGGTTGTTCTTCATGGTATTGACGATTTCGCGAAATTCCTGGCTGGTAGAGGAGTCCAGTTCCAGAGGATGAAGCTGAGAGATCGGCGCCTGCGCCCACATTTTTTCCAGTATGCTGTGCAGCGTGTGGCCCACAGAACTGACAGCCCCCATCCCAGTGATGGCGACACGTTTAGCCTGGTATTGGCTCGCTGGGCTCTGTTCTGGCTTCACGCTGGCTATCACACAGCAGTTGTTACCGCCGAAGGCATAGTTGTTCTTCATGAACATTTTGACTTCGGCTTCTTGGAACTCATTAGGCACGTAGTTGAGATCGCAGTTCGGGCGTGGCGTGCTAAAGTTGAGCGTTGGCAGGATCTTGTTTTCTGGCAACGTCAGAAAACAGGCGATGAGCTCAATAATCCCTGCGGAACCGATATTGTGGCCGACATAGGCTTTGGTCGAACTCACTGGAATATCCATGATATTCGGGAAGACCTTCTTCATGGCTAAGGTTTCACAGCGGTCGTTGGCCTCGGTACCGGTGCCATGGGCATTGATATAATCAATATCCGTTGTCTCGATTTCTGCATTTTGCATTGCGTGGCGCATGACTTGCACCGCACCGTCACCGCGTGGGTCTGGAGCAGTTTCGTGGTAGGCATCGCAAGAGGTGGCATAAGAGACCATTTCGCCGTAGATGGTGGCACCACGGGCGATAGCGTGTTCGTATTCTTCCAGCAATAACGCCCCCGCACCTTCACCAATTGACATTCCTGGCGTGCCGGAGAACGGGCTTGATGGGGTGCGCTTCATGGCGTGCAGCGCGTAGAAACCGGCAAAGGTCGGCAGGTAGATAGGTTCGGTGCCTACGACCAGAACCGTAGGGTTTTTGCCGTTCTGGATCAGGTCATAGCCGATCCCCATGGCGTTGGTACTGGCTGTACAAGCGGTGGCAACCAGTTCAAAACCGCCCTTTAGTCCCAGCAGTGAAGAAACAATGGCACAACAGGAAGAAAAACTACCTGAAACCATCGCTTTTTTCAGCGAGAAACGCTCCATCTGATGTTCGATCAGCGGCATAAACGCTTCGGTACCGGCCGAGGAAACACCGATAATCAGTCCCGTTTTATCGCGGAGCACACCATGAGGTAATTGCCCCTGATCTAAGGCTTCGTGACCAACCTTGTAGGCCCACAGGGCAGCGTTGTCCAATGAGGCGACGGTTTCAGCAGAGAGTTCTGGCCAACTCAACGGTTGCAACACCTCGGAGGCATTCGCATCCTCAAACCATTCGAGATACTTTTTGCTGGGTTTTATCCCACAGGTTTTATTCAGCAGTGCCTGTTTAAAATCGGCAACGTTATTGGCAATGGAAGAGAGGTGACCCATACCGGTAATCACCACTCTTTTGCGAGTGACTGTCATAGTGTCTTCCGTGTCAGCAAACCAGAAATCGAATGTGGATACGCCATGTTTCCATGGCGTACATAGTCCCATACTTCAAATTACTTGAGTGTTAGCTGCGCTCTGTCATCCCCAGCCACAGGGTTAGCTATGTGACTGGGGATTTCATCGATTGCCGCGTTATTCGGACCAAAATCGGGCCTGGTCCTAAAGGGCTAGCGCTGTTCGAAACATTCAGCTTTTTGTTAAGTAACTTAAATTATTTTGGGTATAAATACGTTATGCTTTTGGTGCATTTCCTGCGGCCAGTGCTGCTTTTTCGGCCTTCATTTTCTCTTCTTTCAACTTATTCCATTCGGATTGTTGCACCAAATCGCGTGGGCGCGTGCTGTCCACATAACTATGCTCTGAAGGGTTGACCAAGAAGCTATAGTTACGGGCGAAAGGCACCGCAGAAGTGGTTACCGTGATTGGACCGTTGGCTGTTACTACCTGATAAGCGTCAATGTCTGCCCATGCCATGTCATCTGTGAGGAACAGGCGGCCGAGACAGGCGTTCAAATCTGGCGAATAGTCACAGATGATCACTTCACCAATGCAGTTACCGTCAGACATCACTTTGTCGCCACGCTGAGGGATTGCATTTGGCTTACCGGCAAGGGTCATCCCCACCACTCTGTGGCTGACACCTTCCTCCAAGCGGTCATTCAGGCTTTCCAGACCGGTGAACACTTCTTTGTCGTAGCGCACAGCCCACTGCATCTGCAATGAGATTGGGCAGCGAGTATAGGTATTTAGGGTGTCAGGTTCCCAGCAAGGGTTTTCCAGACGTACCAAGTGTTGGTAGTTCAAGCCACCGGTGCGCATATCGTACTTCTCACCGGCTTCCAGCATTTGCATCCAGACGTCGGCTAATACATCCTGTGGCCCCATAAGCTTGTAGGAGTATTCGCCGTGTTTGCCGCTACGCAGAAGAATCAGTTCGTCGTCAACGTGCATATGTTCTTGAAAGGGGAGACCGATGACGTCCATCCCGTACACTTCAGCCAGCAATTCCCAAGCGTATGGGCCTTCAAAGTGCAGCATGCCCCATTCTGGTGTTAGAGATTCGATCGACTCGATGTCTGCGAATTCTTCTTCATTTTCTGCCAGCTTGGCACGCAGTAATTCACATAATGTTTCACCGCTGACCCACTCAGATATCAGCAAAAAACGCTCGTCATCACAGGCGATATACAAATCAGTGATGATGTTGCCAGTTTCATCGAGGATCAGGCTGTACATGGCCTGCTCATCGCGGATTGATGAAACATCACCGGAAACCAGTTGGTTTAGCAGTGACCAAGCGTCATCGCCGCTGATGGCCGCAATGCCAAAGTGGGAGTAGTCGGACAGCAAAATGTTTTTACGTACTGCTTTGTATTCTTCATCCGCTGCACAATAGCTGAGTGGAATAGCAACGCCGTTGCGTTCTCCCAGGATTGCACCGTGCTGTTGATGAATTTCAGTGAGTTTGGTCATTCCTTGTCCGCTCCTGCTGTTGCTGATCCGTTGTTGATTTCTCTCTGTTTGGCGATAACAAACGAGGCCAGTGTGTTGACGTTACGCATGTAGGAAGGATCATCACCTTCTTTCACACGGATGCCGAAGGTTTCGTCGAGAAGTACGATGACTTCGGTAGCATCCACTGAGTCCAGCTTTAAACCGCTGCCAAACAATGGGGTATCGTCGTCAATCTGATTGACGTTTTGATAGAGATTCAGGCGTTCTATCAGGCCTGTTTTGATTTTCTCCAGCACAAATTTGCGCTGTTCAATCATTTCATTAAGCGAGATGTTACTCATAGTGGTGTTTCTCCCTGGTATTTCACTTGCATGCCTTTGCTTTCAGCATTACTGATATCGGTACGAAAATTCACAATACGTCCTGAGCAAACTACATTACGCCCGACTCGAGCTTCCACTTCGTAATGGTGGAAACCATGGATATCGGCGTAAGCCAGTCGGCTGTTGACTTCAATGGTGTCGCCCGGCGAGACCATGTTCTTATATTTTACGTCCTGTGACGCCAGTACACCGATGACGCGTGCACGCTCTGCCACTATGCGTTGCGCGCCTTCTGGTGTACTCAATGCACGTGAAACGTCATCGAACTTCTTCAATTGCTGTTGAGTTTCTCGTTCATGCAATAGGCAAAAATCGTTCAGCAGACTCAGGTATTCGCTGGACTGGCCAAAGATTTCGGCGATCATCACACCTGGCATCACTGGGTTATCAGGAAAATGCCCGGGAATGTAGGACTCGTTAAAGGTTACGTGCTTAATGACGGTGATCGAGCCCTTTTCGCCAGGCGAAAAGTCCACGATGCGATCAACCATGAATATGGGTGCACGCCAAGCCCCCATTTTCAGTAACAAAGGCGGAGAAACTAAACTCCTGTTATAATTAGCCATTCAACATTCCTGTCGGTTAACGCATCACCAGACCGCCATCCGCCACTAGAGTCTGCCCTACGATATAGCTGGATGCGTCTGAACTTAAAAAAGCCACCACATTGGCGATCTCGTCAACACGACCAAGACGTTTCAAGGGGATGGCGGACATTACTGTACGCACAATCTGGCGCGGTACTTTTTTCACCATTTTGGATTCGATCATACCCGGTGCCACAGCATTGACACGGATGCCCTTTGCCGCCATTTCGTTAGCAAGAGTACGGGTAAAACCGATAATGCCAGCCTTGGCAGCACTGTAATTACTCTGGCCAAAACTGGAGGTGATTCCAGATACCGAGGAGATATTCACTACTGCTGAATTGCGTGCATGGCGTAATAACGGTAGGAACTGTTTAGTCATACTGAAGGTACCGTATAGATTGACCTTAATAACTTGATCAAACTCTTCGTAGGTCAACGCGGAAAATACGTTATCTTTGTAGATCCCTGCATTATTAATAAGTACATGAACTGCATGAGCCTCTTTTTCAAGCTCATCGGCCAGGCGTGAAACTTCGCTGACATCAGCAATATCACATTGCTTAATATGCAGATTCTCACCTTGTGGATGAGAGGTTTTTAATTTTTCCAACCCGCTAGTATCATAATGGTAAATAGCGAAAACGTTAGCGCCTTGCTCAAGGTATTTTTCACAAATAGCTAAACCGATATCACCACTTGCGCCAGTGACGACCACGTTTTTACCCCCGAGATCGGGATAGTGAGACATAAATATTCCTTTATTTTAACAATTAACCCAATGCTGCAGCGGCAATCGCATGCGATTGACAATGAGAAATACTCAGCGTGGAACTGGTGAGGTTTTTTTCCTGCATTATTCGGGAAAATTCACCACTGAAGATATAATAAGGGCATCCGAGATCATCGTGCATGATTTGGATGTCGTGGAATGAGATCCCTAGACGAAACCCAGTACCAAGCGCTTTCACTGCAGCCTCTTTGGCTGCCCAGAAACCGGCCATGCGCTCGATGTTTTCGGTCAGATTCCCTAAGGACTCTTGCTCTGCGGGTGTTAACAAGAGTTGCACCAGCTTATTACCACTACGTGCTAACGCGGTATTTACCCGTGCGATTTCGATAATATCTACACCAAGATTCATTCGTCCTGACTCTCTTTCTCAATCCATTGAAGCATCTTCATTAAACGTAGTTATAGTGTTTTTACATTAAACTACGTAGGTGTTAGCTGCCTTTTTTCACCTCAGTCATATAGTTATCTATGTACCTAGGGATTCGATCAGTTGCTACCTGCAAGCAAATCGAATATTTGGTGTGTATATACCTAAAGGCGTCAGGCGAAGATACGGTAACACGAAAAATAGAAAAAAATAATAAGAAAATTCTTAATTCATTCAGTCTATGACAGAATGAGGCGTTTTGTATCTAGTAGAATGAAAACACCTGTGAATCACTATTTTCCTTTTTGACTCCTCTTTAACTGGTCTCAGATGGTTTTTTAGACAGCCTTGTCAGCGTAAAAGAATAGTGGTGAGTATTTTGTTGATATATATCCGATTAACTTAAAGATGCTGGCTTCAGCACCTGAAAATTATCATTAAGCCGAGCTGATAAACAGCCCACTATGTTTAGGTTTTAGCTTGTCTTTATTCAGGTATCCACGGATATGGTGATCAACCGTTGTTTGGTGCAAACGTAAAGCCTGAGCAATCATCACAAAGCACCTCTCCGCCTTCAGAAGCGAGAAGGATGGCCTTTATACGCTCATAAACGTGCTAATCCCTGCTGGAATCCTGTAGGTGTTAGAGTGCGTTTCGCTGTTCTACGGTGATAAATATCTTCATGGCAAAAAGCATGCTCCTCATAACGAACAAAATTAAGCGTTTTCAATGATCACGGATTGATACTTTTCAGGCTTCAGGCTTCAGGCTTCAGGCTTCAGGCTTCAGGCTGCTTGGGTGTTTGCTGCAGTTATTCATCTCGTTCATAAGGATCGCCCCTATCGGGGCCGCTGCAGCAGCGTTAAAATCCGCGCCAGGCGGATTCGCCGTTCACCCTAGTGACATAGTTAGCTATGTCACTAGGGATTAATGAACCTCATCTATGCGGTTCACCCTGCGGGCCAGCGTAAGCGCTGTTCAAAACGCTCTGCGTTTTGTCATGCAACTCGAATTATTGTGTGTTTAGACTGATCCCTGCGCCCAGTAATGGTCTTTGGCTTTTTGCAGTTTGCTGTAAGCCGCCAGTAATGCCTGGTGTGCCGGTAAGACGGTTAAGGCCGGGTCAATAGCAAACAGACCATGGAAGCGCTCGCTGCCATTAATGGCAGCAGAGGCTGCGTCAAGCGCGGGTTGCCCATACATTTTGACCAAAGCACTATGATATTGAGCGGGGTCGCGTTCCGCTTCCAGAGCTAACTGAAGGCATGTTTGCAAACAACGGTAATAATTGCTGCGTTCAGCGCTAAACAGTGAGGCATTAAACTCCAGTGTCCACTCGGCCCAGATCAGCGCCTGCTCCAGATCGCCACCCGCCAGGGCCAGCATCGATTTCAGTTCACCCACACGTAATGTGTACCAGGCATTGTCTTTGCCAGTAGCGAGGCCCAGCAATTCACGCACCCGGGTGAAATCATCTAATCCTTCATCATCCAACTGTTGCAGCAGAGCCAGATACTCTTCTGCTTGCCAGTGGCTGTCTGGTAATTGCAATAAAGTGGCCCGCAAATGGGCTGCCATATTGTTGTTGGCCAGGATCAGATCTTCTGCCGGATAAATATCAGACATGCCAGGTACAATAATACGGCAGGCATAAACCCCCAAGTGCTGGTAATCAGCAATGTATACTTCAGCCTCTTCCTGATTGAAAATGCTCATCAAGGTGGAAAATTCTTGTTGCGTGGTGCCGCTGAAATTCCAATCGACAAAGGGATAATCCGCATCTTGCTTGAACATATCCCAAGAGATTAAGCCACTGGAATCAATAAAGTGCGTTTCCAGATTGGTGTGCTCGGCGACTTCTTCATTATCAAAGGTAGGAGGGCTAAAGACATCAAGATCTTTTAAGCCACGCCCTTGCAGCAGTTCAGTGACAGTACGCTCTAATGCGACACCAAAATCCGGGTGGGCACCAAAGGAAGCAAAACAACTGCCATTGGCTGGGTTGAACAGCACCACACAAATCACCGGATAGTGGCCACCCAGCGAAGCATCATAAGCGAGGATTGGGAAACCTTCGGCCTCCAGTTTGGCGATAGCTTCAACTACTTCAGGATAACGGCTTAACACGTCGCTGGGAATTTCCGGTAAGCTGATGGATTCAGCAATAATGCGGTTCTTGATATAACGCTCGAACACTTCAGAAAGCGCTTGAACGCGAGCTTCGCTGGTGGTATTGCCCGCAGACATGCCGTTGGAGACATACAGGTTGCCGATAATATTCATCGGAATATAAACCGTCTGCTGGTCTGACTGGCGGCTGAAGGGCAGGGCACAGATACCGCGCTGGGCATTGCCTGATTGAAGGTCCACCAGATCACTGGCTTGCAGTTCCTGTTCAGGGTCGTAAAACGCATGCAAGTGTGGGTCTAACAACCCCGCAGGTAATGCATTATCTTCCGGGATAGGGAACCATTTTTCGTGGGGATAATGGACAAAGTCGCTTT
This sequence comes from Serratia sp. HNCC26DJ244, assembly GCF_057180565.1. Classification (NCBI taxonomy): domain Bacteria; kingdom Pseudomonadati; phylum Pseudomonadota; class Gammaproteobacteria; order Enterobacterales; family Yersiniaceae; genus Serratia; species Serratia sp. HNCC26DJ244. Next base: position 19,709 of record NZ_JBXUGO010000027.1, read on the forward strand.
GTGCAATTTGCTGACCTAAATAGAAATCAGCAAAGAAATAGTTGGTGGAGAGACGCTCAAAATATTCCCCCAATGCCGAGGCCAAGGCGGCCTTTTTACTGGCACCTTTGCCATTGGTGAAGCACAGCGGACAGTCGCGATCACGGATGTGCACCGACCAGACATGGGGAACTGGATTGAGCCAAGAGGCTTCTTCAATATTAAAACCCAGATCGGATAATTTTTGCTGAAAACCGGCGATGGAATCTTCCAGTGCGGCGTCTTTACCGGGAATAAAAGTTTGCGTCATGGTGGTCACTTATTGGGCATACAGAGAACGCACAATAATACGAGGTTTTAGGCTGAAGCTCCATATATTCCTAAATTTGCATGAATATCACAGTTTTTATAATGATAAATTATATAATTCGGCAGATTATTATTTTATCAATCATGGGATAAGACAATGAAATCAATAAAATTGAGTGTCATGGCATTACTCATGGCCGGGGTGAGCAGTTCTGCACTGGCATTACCTAATATCACCCTGTTAGCTACGGGGGGAACCATTGCTGGTGGGGGCCAATCTGCTACCCAATCAAATTATACCGCTGGCAAGTTGGGGGTGGAGGCGTTAGTCAATGCCGTGCCAGAGCTGAAAACAGTTGCCAATGTGAAAGGGGAGCAACTGGTAACTATTGGCTCGCAGGATATGAATGATGAGGTGTGGCTCAAGTTAGCAAAAAAAATCAATGCGGACTGCGCCAAAACCGATGGCTTTGTCATTACCCATGGCACAGATACCTTGGAAGAGACGGCCTATTTTCTTGATTTGACGGTCAAGTGTGACAAACCGGTGGTGATCGTTGGCGCCATGCGCCCGGCTACCGCCATGAGTGCGGATGGCCCATTCAACTTATATAATGCGGTGGTTACTGCAGCGGATCCACAGTCGTCCAGACGTGGTGTGCTGGTGGCTATGAATGATACGGTCCTCGATGGCCGCGATGTGACCAAAACCAATACCACGGCAGTGCAAACTTTCCAGTCCCCCAACTTTGGACCGCTAGGGTATATCCACAATGGTAAAGTTGATTATCAACGTTCACCGCAGCGTAAACATACTACTGCAACACCGTTTGATGTCAGCAAATTAACCACCTTACCGAAGGTAGGCATCATCTATAACTATGCCAATGCATCCGATGCCCCGGCAAAAGCCTTGATCGCGGAAGGTTATCAAGGGATTGTCAGTGCCGGTGTTGGCAATGGCAACTTGTATAAAACCGTGTTTGATACATTGGCCAAAGCCGCAAATGATGGCGTGGCGGTGGTTCGTTCTTCTCGTGTTCCGACCGGTTCTACCACCGAAGATGCGGAAGTGGATGATACTAAATATGGTTTTGTGGCCTCAGGGACATTAAACCCGCAAAAAGCCCGAGTTTTGCTGCAATTAGCTTTAACGCAAACCAAAGACGCCAAACAGATCCAGGCGATGTTTAATCAGTACTAATCATGCTATCTGCAGGGGGTGTGATGCCCCCTGATATTGTTTATCTTCGCTGCAAAACCCCGCCCTTTGAATGACGATGTTTCCTGCCCTTACAAGAATAAGCATTGCAGCCGCGTTAGGTGAGTGATAAAACCTGATGGGTGGATTTGGCGTTGCGGTTCAATAGGACGGCTAGTGGCGCCATTGGGTATCAACATCTATTCAGTGTATCAACATCTATTTAATTTGGTTTATTCAGGTGGTGGCCGATTACTGCAACTTGAATAACGAAGGGTGAGTCGACACACCGGTTTGTGCGGCAAACAGTCAATGTAGTGAGGGGAAATGACACAGGTTTATAACTTTAGCTCTGGCCCGGCAATGTTGCCGGTTGAAGTGTTGCGTCGTGCTCAACAAGAACTGTGTAATTGGCATGCGCTGGGGACTTCAGTAATGGAAATCAGCCACCGCAGTAAGGAATTTATTGCCGTTGCCGAAGAGTCCGAACAGGATCTGCGTGATTTGCTGAAAATCCCTGCCAATTACAAAGTGTTGTTCTGCCAGGGTGGCGCACGTGCACAATTTGCTGCGTTGCCGCTAAACCTGTTGGGCAATAGTACCAAAGCGGATTATATCGACGGTGGCTACTGGGCTCACAGTGCCATTCTTGAGGCAGAGAAATACTGTCAGCCGAATGTTATTGATGTTAAAACTTCGGTGGACGGGTTAAGTGCCATCAAGCCGATGAAAGAGTGGCAGCTCAGTGATGATGCCGCGTATGTACACTATTGCCCAAATGAAACGATTGATGGCGTTGCGGTGGATGAATTGCCTGATTTTGCTAATAAAGTGGTGATTGGCGATTACTCTTCAACGATTCTTTCCCGTCCGCTGGATGTGAGCCGTTTTGGTGTTATTTATGCCGGCGCTCAGAAAAATATTGGGCCCGCTGGTTTAACGCTGGTGATCGTGCGTGACGATCTGCTGGGTAAAGCGCGCCGCGAAACTCCTTCGACGCTCGATTACACGGTATTAGCGGAAAATGATTCGATGTTCAATACGCCGCCGACGTTTGCCTGGTACCTTGCTGGCCTGGTGTTCAAATGGCTGAAAGAGCAGGGTGGCCTGGTGGAAATGCAAAAGCGTAATCAGGAAAAAGCGCAACTGCTGTATACCACCATTGATCAGTCGGATTTTTATCGCAACCGCGTTGCCACGGCTAACCGTTCCTTGATGAATATTCCTTTCCAGTTAGCCGATCCTGCATTGGATAAAGTCTTCCTGAGTGAAGCGGAGGCTATTGGCCTACAAGCGCTGAAAGGGCACCGTGTAGTAGGGGGAATGCGCGCCTCTATTTATAATGCTATGCCGTTGGCAGGTGTGAAGGTATTAACTGATTTTATGGTTGATTTTGAACGTCGTCATGGCTGAGCCTGACGTTTACTGACGTGTATAGTTGTTGTCCTTTGGTATTAAAGCGGCTCCGGTGATATCCCGGGGCCGTTTCGTTGATCAGATTGTGGAGAATGTTGTTGATATGGTCGATTCCCTGACGTTACAACCGGTTGCTTTAGTCGAAGGCACCGTCAATTTACCTGGCTCCAAGAGCGTATCCAATCGTGCTCTGCTGCTGGCTGCACTGGCTCAGGGAACTACCCGGCTGACTAACCTGCTCGATAGCGACGATGTCCGTTATATGTTGAATGCGCTGCAGGCGCTGGGGGTGAAGTACCAACTCTCTGATGATCGCACCCGTTGCGTCGTGGAAGGCGGGGCTGGCCCTCTGGTAGCAAAACAGCCACTGGAACTGTTCCTTGGCAATGCCGGTACGGCAATGCGCCCATTGGCAGCGGCATTGTGCCTGGGGCAGGGTGATGTGATTCTGACGGGTGAACCCCGCATGAAGGAACGGCCGATTGGCCATTTGGTGGAGGCGCTACGTCAAGGGGGCGCGCAAATAGATTATCTTGAGCAGACCGATTACCCACCAGTGCGCCTGCAGGGTGGTTTTCGCGGTGGGGATGTGACGGTGGATGGCAGTGTTTCCAGCCAGTTTCTGACCGCTCTGCTGATGATGGCTCCGCTGGCAATGCAGGATACCGCCATCCATATCAAAGGTGAGCTGGTTTCCAAGCCTTATATCGATATTACGCTACACCTGATGAAAACCTTTGGTGTTGAGGTCACTCACGAAAACTATCAGGTATTCCGTATTGCTGCTCAGCAGCAGTATTGTTCACCGGGGGATTATCTGGTGGAGGGGGATGCCTCTTCAGCCTCTTATTTTCTGGCCGCTGCGGCGATCAAAGGCGGCACAGTGCGTGTCACAGGGATCGGCAAAAAAAGTGTCCAGGGCGATACCAAGTTTGCCGATGTACTGGAAAAAATGGGGGCTCATATTACCTGGGGGGATGATTTTATCGAGTGTCGCCGTGGTGAGTTGCAAGGTATCGATATGGATATGAATCATATTCCAGATGCAGCCATGACCATTGCTACCACCGCTCTGTTTGCTGAAGGCCCAACCACTATCCGCAATATTTACAATTGGCGCGTAAAAGAAACCGATCGACTGGCGGCCATGGCCACTGAGTTGCGCAAAGTGGGGGCCGAAGTGGACGAAGGGGAGGATTACATCCACATTATACCGCCGAGCAAGTTACAGTTTGCCCGAATTGAGACTTATAACGACCACCGCATGGCGATGTGTTTCTCGCTGGTGGCCCTGTCTGATACCCCGGTGACGATTCTTGACCCCAAATGCACGGCCAAGACATTTCCGGATTATTTTGAACAATTGGCACGTATCAGCCAATAGGCCTGATTTCTGCTCTATTGATGATTTATCACTCGCCAGGATGGCCGTAGCTGATTGAATTCTATCTGTGGCTTTTGCAGCGTAATGGTTTTATTTTCAGCAACCAGTGCGTTCTGGGGTAACAGTAAAGCTGACAGGGGAGTATAATACGCCGCCGAATCTGCTCCAGTGGGGGCAGATAGCAGGCGCATCCCTGTGAGGTTTTCTACCCGAAGGAGAGAGATAATGATGGCTACAGCCCCGGTAATAACCGTTGATGGGCCAGGTGGAGCGGGTAAAGGCACGCTGTGTAAAGCGTTGGCCGAATCCCTTGGATGGCATTTGCTGGATTCTGGTGCCATTTATCGTGTATTGGCTCTGGCTGCACTACACCATCAGGTGGATATCACCTCTGAAGAGGCATTAGTTCCCTTGGCCGCCCATCTTGATGTTCGCTTTGTTGCGCAAGACGGCAGGTTACAGGTTATTTTGGAAGGCGAGGATGTCAGCAACGAGATCCGCCAGGAAACCGTTGGCAATACCGCATCGCTAGTGGCTGCTTTCCCGCGGGTGCGCGAAGCATTATTGCGCCGCCAGCGAGCGTTTCGTGAGGATCCCGGCCTGATTGCCGATGGCCGTGATATGGGTACCGTCGTCTTTCCTGATGCGCGAGTTAAAATTTTTCTTGACGCCAGCTCAGAAGAGCGCGCGCATCGTCGCATGCTGCAGTTGCAGGAAAAGGGCTTTAGTGTTAACTTTGAGCGTCTTTTAGCCGAGATAAAGGAACGGGATGACCGTGACCGTAATCGGGCTATTGCGCCCCTGGTGCCAGCTACTGATGCTCTGGTGCTGGATTCTACCAGCATGTCGATCGAAGAAGTGATCCAGCGGGCGTTGGCGTATGCACATAAAATATTGGCGTTGCCGCAGTAATAAATACGGCGGCACCTTTCTTTTTTGTCATATTTGCCACCGTATTGCGTAGCAGTATTGAAATATATCGGGTAAAATTTTGCCCTTGTGATTTATATCGTGATTCATGCAACTGCAGTGCAGCCAGTGGGCCATCTAATTTGCGCCAGTTGTTGCGGTAATGTGCATGATGACATTTATAGAAACCTGGTCGGCATGGAGCCAATGACTGGGTATGTGAAACAACCCCATTCGGCGGGATGCTAAATGGACGTTAAACTAAAGAACCCTGAAGATTAACAACATGACTGAATCTTTTGCTCAACTCTTTGAAGAATCCCTGAAAACAATTGAAACTCGTCCGGGCTCCATCGTTCGTGGCGTGGTTGTTGCTATTGATAAAGATATCGTACTGGTTGACGCCGGTCTGAAATCTGAATCCGCCATTCCGGTAGAGCAGTTCAAAAACGCACAGGGTGAGCTAGAAATCCAGATTGGTGACGAAATTGACGTTGCGCTGGATGCTGTTGAAGATGGCTTCGGTGAAACTCTGCTATCCCGTGAGAAAGCGAAGCGCCACGAAGCTTGGATCACGCTGGAAAAAGCTTACGAAGAAGCTGAAACCGTTATTGGTATTATCAACGGTAAAGTTAAGGGTGGCTTCACTGTTGAGCTGAACGGTATTCGCGCGTTCCTGCCAGGTTCTCTGGTTGATGTGCGTCCGGTCCGCGATACTCTGCACCTGGAAGGCAAAGAGCTTGAGTTCAAAGTGATCAAGCTGGACCAAAAGCGTAATAACGTTGTTGTTTCTCGTCGTGCAGTAATTGAGTCCGAGAACAGCGCAGAACGCGATCAACTGCTGGAAAACCTGCAGGAAGGCATGGAAGTTAAAGGTATCGTCAAGAACCTCACTGACTACGGTGCATTCGTTGATCTGGGCGGCGTTGATGGCTTGCTGCATATCACCGATATGGCTTGGAAGCGCGTTAAGCATCCGAGTGAAATCGTTAACGTTGGCGACGAAATCACCGTTAAAGTGCTGAAGTTCGACCGCGAGCGTACCCGTGTTTCTCTGGGCTTGAAGCAACTGGGTGAAGATCCATGGGTTGCTATCGCCAAGCGTTACCCAGAAAGCACCCGATTGACAGGCCGTGTGACTAACCTGACTGATTACGGCTGCTTCGTTGAAATCGAAGAAGGCGTTGAAGGTCTGGTACACGTTTCTGAAATGGATTGGACCAACAAAAACATCCATCCGTCCAAAGTGGTTAACGTGGGCGATGTAGTGGATGTGATGGTTCTGGATATCGATGAAGAACGTCGTCGTATCTCTCTGGGCCTGAAGCAGTGCAAATCCAACCCATGGCAGCAATTTGCGGAAACCCACAACAAAAACGACCGTGTTGAAGGTAAAATCAAGTCTATCACTGACTTCGGTATCTTCATCGGCCTGGACGGCGGCATCGACGGCCTGGTTCACCTGTCTGACATCTCCTGGAACGTTGCAGGGGAAGAAGCCGTGCGTGAATACAAGAAAGGCGACGAAATTGCAGCAGTGGTCCTGCAGGTTGACGCAGAGCGCGAGCGCATCTCTTTGGGCGTGAAGCAACTGGCTGAAGATCCGTTCAATAACTACCTGTCTGTGAACAAGAAAGGGACTATTGTTACTGGTAAAGTCACAGCAGTTGACGCGAAAGGTGCTACAGTTGAATTAGCAGGCGGTGTAGAAGGTTACCTGCGTGCATCTGAAGCCTCTCGCGACCGCATTGAAGATGCAACTCTGGTTCTGAAAGTGGGTGACGACGTGGAAGCTAAATTCACGGGTGTTGACCGCAAGAATCGCGTTGTAAGCTTGTCTGTTCGTGCTAAGGACGAAGCTGACGAGAAAGATGCTATCGCTACTGTGAATAACAGCAAGCAGGAAGAAAGCAATTTCTCTAACGCTATGGCTGAAGCTTTCAAAGCGGCTAAAGGCGAGTAATGACGGGGGGGCGGCATTGACCGCCCCGATACGGTAGTTTAGCTGCAAAGCTTGGAGGAACTATGACCAAGTCTGAACTTATAGAAAGACTTGCTGGTCAGCAATCTCATATTCCGGCGAAGGCCGTTGAGGATGCTGTGAAAGAGATGCTTGAACATATGGCAGCAACATTAGCCGAAGGTGAACGCATTGAAATTCGCGGATTCGGCAGTTTTTCTCTTCACTACCGTGCTCCGCGCGTTGGTCGTAACCCAAAAACGGGTGATAGAGTTGAGTTGGACGGCAAGTACGTTCCTCACTTTAAGCCAGGTAAAGAGTTACGTGACCGTGCCAATATCTATGGATAATTATAATTCATAGAGTTGTTGCTTGTAATAAATGAAAGCTAAAACGGTGCCTCAGTAAGGGCACCGTTTTTTATGGTGACACTATTCCTCTCCCCGTTGTTAATTTTCAACTAGCCTCTCAGCTTTTCTCTCAATACTCGCAACTTTTCACCCAGCCCTCGCAACGTTCACAGTAATGCAACGTTAGTCACCGATAGTTTGCGCATCACTTCCCATGCACTGAATCAGCCACTGGTGGCGACTTAGCTGAGCGTTAATATCCCCAGTGGATATAACTGTCACCATTCAAGCTGCAGCGGTGTTGGCTACGCGTGTTCACCCTGGTCACATAGCTATCTATGCTCCCAGGGATTCACGTACTTGCCGCCTACCTGCAATTTGAATGGACTTGGTTATAAAACATCAGGTAAGGAGCGTGGATATCAGGGTCTCGATCGATACAGCAGCGATGGCGATAGTCATAGGGATGTTGCCACTGCTGTTTTTGCCTTATTTACCCACATGGTCACAGTTGAGTGGCGTGGCTTTTGTCGCCCTGCTGCTATGGCGGCAAAAACAACAGTATTGGTGCCAGGTGTTATGTTACCTGTTACTAGGGTTCATATTGGCAACGGGGAGTGCCAGCGTCTTGATGCGCCAAGTTACTACGTTATCGGTGGGCGGGGATCAGGATGTTATGGCTACTGTGCGCAGTATCAAGCTGGAAGGCGTAGAAATACCGCAGGTACAGTTCCGCATTGAGCAAGTGAATGGTCGTTGGCTCATTCCTGCACTGACGTTTATTGCCCAAAGTCCCAGTGAAAATATATGTGCCGGGCAGCAGTGGGCACTAAAGGTTCGCTTTCGCCCAGTACATAGCAGTTTGAATGAAGGCGGGTTTGATGGCCAGCGTTGGGCGATGGCTAATCGACAACCCTTACGCGGTTATCTCCGTTCGGCAACCGTGGTGAATGAAAACTGCCATTGGCGGCAGGAAATTATTACCACTATGGATAATCAGTGGAGGGCGCTGGCACAACGCCCGGTGTTATTGGCGTTGGCATTTGGCGAACGTATGTTGATGGATGGCAACAGCCGGGCACAATTGATGAAAACCGGCATCGCACACCTGATGGCGATTTCTGGCTTACATATTTCCCTTGCTGCGGCGTTTGCCTGGGCTGGTGCGCGTGGGGTGCAGTTTTTTCTGCCTGCACGCCTTATCGGTTATCGATTGCCCCTACTTACTGGCTGGGTGATGGCGCTCGGTTATGTCTGGCTGGCAGGAGGGCAGCCGCCGGCAATGCGCGCCTTTATTGCCCTGTCATTATGGCTCTGGTTGCGTTTTAAGGGGGTCTCTTGCTCTTCTTGGCAGGTTTGGTTGTGGTGTATCTGCCTGCTTTTGTTATTTGATCCACTGGCGATACTGTCGGACAGCTTCTGGCTCTCTGTTTTAGCGGTGGCGGCACTGATTTTTTGGTTTGAATGGGCGCCATTACCGGTACGATTTACCTCCTTTTGGGGGTGGGCGCCGCTACGTTGGCTGCATATCCAACTAGGGATGACGCTGTTGTTGATACCATTACAATTTGGTTTGTTCCATGGTGTCAGTTGGACCTCTTTACCGGCCAATCTCTGGGCGGTCCCCATTATCTCCCTGTTGTCGGTCCCTTTGATTTTACTGGCGATGATACTGTTTTTTATCCCTTGGCTGAGCTTTTGGTGCTGGCAATTGGCAGACCTTACCATTAGTTGGGCGCTATGGCCGCTTCCCTGGTTAGAGCAAGGGTGGTTGCAGGTGGGGGCGGCGGTGCTGCAGTTCAGCACGCTTGGTTGGTTAGCAGTGATCGGCTGGCGCTTTGAGTGGTGGCGCCGCTTTCCTGCAGGCTGTATCACGGTGGTACTGGTCTGTTTGCTCTGGCGGGATCGTTCAGCAGATTATCACTGGCGGGTAGATATGCTGGATGTGGGACATGGCCTGGCGGTGGTGATTGAGCGTGAAGGGAAAGCGGTGATTTATGACAGCGGCAACCGTTGGACAACCTCCAGCGCGGCAGAGCGTATTATTCTACCCTTTTTGCATTGGCGGCAGATTTCGCTGGAGCATATTATTATCAGCCATAGCCATCTTGACCATATTGGCGGCTTGCCGGTGTTGGAGCAGGCATTTCCCCAGGCTGCTGTTCATACGCCGCTAATCCATGAACGCCATTTGCCCTGTTTACAAGGGCAACAGTGGACGTGGCGCGGGTTGAATTTCCAAGTATTGTGGCCGCCACAGCGGGTAGAGCAAGCGGGTAATGATGACTCCTGTGTGGTACGGGTTGATGATGGCAAGTTCAGCCTCTTATTAACTGGCGATATCGAGCGCCGGGCAGAGCAGGGGCTGTTACGCCAACGCGCCAAATTACCCGCCATACTATTGCAGGTACCCCATCATGGTAGCAGGACATCATCATCCCCCCCTTTTTTGCGCGCAGTGGCACCAGAACTGGCGATGGCTTCGGTTGCCCGTTATAACGCCTGGCGTTTACCGGCGGAAAAAGTGATTAAAAATTATCGGCAAAATCATATTGCCTGGCACGATACTGCGCATTCTGGGCAGTTGAGCGTGTTTTTTTTCGACAATAGCTGGCAAATTAAAGGTTTTCGGGAACAAATAAATCCACGTTGGTACCATCAGTGGTTTGGCGTAAAGAGTGATAATGAGTAGAATAGGCCGCTATTTCTTTCGATGCTGGTATCTGCATGATGAATGATAAAGATCTCTCCACTTGGCAGACATTCCGTCGCCTATGGCCGATGATCACACCTTTTAAAGCGGGCCTGATTGTGGCCGCTATTGCGTTGGTTTTAAACGCCGCCGGGGACACACTGATGTTGTCGCTGCTCAAACCCCTGCTGGATGAGGGTTTTGGTAAAGCCGACAGCCGTGTACTGGTCTGGATGCCCTTGGTGGTGATTGGCCTGATGTTAATGCGTGGTGTCACCAGCTACGTTTCCAGCTATTGCATCTCCTGGGTTTCTGGCATGGTGGTGATGCAGATGCGTCGCCGGCTATTTGGTCATATGATGAGAATGCCGGTGGCATTTTTTGACCAACAATCCACCGGAACGCTGCTTTCACGTATTACCTACGATTCTGAACAGGTAGCATCTTCCTCTTCAAGTGCGCTGGTCACCGTGGTGCGTGAAGGGGCATCGATCATCGGCCTGTTTATCATGATGTTCTATTATAGCTGGCAACTGTCGTTGATCCTGATCTTGCTGGCACCTATCGTCTCCTTCGCTATTCGCATGGTGTCCAAACGGTTCCGCAATATCAGCAAAAACATGCAGAATACCATGGGGCAGGTGACTACCAGTGCCGAACAGATGCTGAAAGGGCATAAAGAAGTGCTGATCTTTGGTGGCCAAGAAGTGGAAACTGAACGTTTTAATAACGTCAGTAACCGTATGCGTCAGCAAGGGATGAAACTGGTCTCTGCCTCTTCAATCTCTGATCCCATTATTCAGTTGATCGCTTCATTGGCATTGGCATTTGTCTTGTATGCCGCCAGTTTCCCCAGTGTGATGGAAACCCTGACTGCCGGGACTATCACCGTGGTGTTTTCAGCCATGATCGCCTTAATGCGTCCTCTGAAATCACTCACTAATGTCAATGCTCAGTTTCAACGTGGTATGGCTGCATGCCAGACACTGTTTTCCATTCTGGATATGGAACAGGAAAAAGACACCGGCACGCGCCAAATAGAGCGTGCCACTGGCAATATTGAATTTCGTCACGTGACCTTTTGTTACCCTGGCCGTGAAATTCCGGCACTGCGGGATATCAACCTAACGATATCAGCAGGTAAAACCGTCGCCTTAGTGGGGCGCTCTGGTTCAGGCAAGTCAACCATTGCCAACTTACTGACGCGTTTTTACGACGTGCAGGAAGGGGAAATATTAATGGATGGGCATGATCTGCGGGAATATACCCTGGCTTCACTGCGTGATCAGGTCGCTTTGGTATCGCAGAATGTACACCTGTTTAACGATACCATTGCCAATAATATCGCCTATGCCCGTGAACAGCATTATAGCCGTGAACAGATTGCAGAAGCCGCACGGATGGCCTATGCCATGGATTTCATTGACAAAATGGAACATGGCCTGGATACGGTTATTGGGGAAAATGGCGTGATGCTTTCTGGCGGTCAACGCCAACGTATTGCCATCGCCAGGGCGCTGCTGCGTGACAGCCCGATTCTGATCCTGGATGAAGCCACCTCGGCGCTGGATACGGAATCTGAACGTGCTATTCAGGCTGCGCTCGATGAACTGCAGAGAAACCGCACCTCGTTGGTGATTGCCCACCGCTTGTCTACCATTGAGAAAGCCGATGAAATTCTGGTGGTGGAAGATGGGATTATCCTCGAGCGTGGTCAACATGCGGCGCTGATTGAGCAGAAAGGCGTATATGCGCAACTTCACCGTATGCAGTTTGGTCAGTAATGATAGAGCGCATCTGGTCTGGCGGTTCACTATGGTATTTGCTGCTGTTGCCGTTCTCTTGGCTCTATGGCCTGGTGAGCAATGTAATTCGCCTGAGTTATCGCTGCGGCTTCCGTAAAAGTTGGCGAGCTCCGGTACCGATTATTATCGTCGGCAACCTTACTGCTGGCGGCAATGGCAAAACGCCGATGGTGATTTGGCTGGTAGAGCAGTTGCAACAACGTGGCTACCGCATTGGCGTGGTATCGCGTGGCTACGGCGGGAAGTCAGCGGTCTATCCGTTAGTATTGGGGCCGCAGACCACCACACAACAAGCGGGTGATGAACCGGTTTTAATCTATCAGCGAACCGGTGCACCAGTCGCGATTTCTCCCAAGCGTGTTGAGGCGGTTCAGGCACTGTTGCAGCAGCATCAATTGGATGGGGTGATTACCGATGATGGCCTCCAGCATTATGCATTGCAGCGTGACTTTGAATTGGTGGTGATTGACGGGGTACGCCGTTTTGGCAATGGCTGGTGGTTACCCGCAGGCCCCATGCGTGAGCGCGTATCCCGTCTTAACACCGTGGATGCCTGCGTGGCTAATGGCGGCGTGGCGCAAGCGGGGGAAATCGCCATGAAATTACAGGCACTGCAGGCAGTGAATGTGATGAGTGGCGAGCAACGCCCGGTGCTTGAGCTGACACCGGTTGTTGCCATGGCAGGGATTGGCCATCCACCACGTTTTTTCGCCATGCTGGAGAAGCTGGGTGTGCAAGTTGATCACGAGGTGGCTTTTGCTGATCATCAACAATACACCCAGTCACAATTAACGGTGTTGACCCAACCCGGGCAAACACTGCTGATGACCGAAAAAGACGCGGTGAAGTGCCGCGCCTTTGCCCAAGCAAACTGGTGGTATCTACCGGTTGACGCGGTACTTCCTGCCGAACAGGCAGAACAACTGTTACAGAAAATCGAGCAGCAGCTTAACAAAACGCCTAGCTAGTCAGTTGCCATCAAGTTACTGTCAGTAATGGAGGGGGTATGACCTGCTTATCCGGTGTGCCGTAAAACCCCGTCCTTCAGGGCGAGGATATAAGGCACGGTTTTCTACCTAACGTGGTGTTTGCTGTTGCTCAATGTATTGCCTGATGATGGATATTGGCGATCCGCCGCAGCTACTGGCAAAGTAGCTCGGCGTCCACAGAACACCTTTGTAGTAATACC
>NZ_JBXUGO010000028.1:0-29880 GCF_057180565.1 Serratia sp. HNCC26DJ244
CTGTACCGGTGTTGAAATGTTCCGCAAACTGCTGGACGAAGGTCGTGCTGGTGAGAACGTGGGTGTTCTGCTGCGTGGTATCAAGCGTGAAGATATCGAGCGTGGTCAGGTTCTGGCCAAGCCAGGCTCAATCAAGCCGCACACTCAGTTCGATTCAGAAGTGTATATCCTGAGCAAAGAAGAAGGTGGTCGTCATACCCCATTCTTTAAAGGTTACCGTCCACAGTTCTACTTCCGTACAACTGACGTAACCGGTACCATCGAACTGCCAGAAGGCGTAGAGATGGTGATGCCAGGTGACAACGTGAACATGAAAGTGACCTTGATCCACCCAATCGCGATGGATGACGGTTTGCGTTTTGCAATCCGTGAAGGTGGCCGTACCGTTGGTGCAGGTGTTGTTGCCAAAGTTATCGCTTAATTGCGGATAATATTTGACGCGACATAGCGAAAAGGGCATCATTTGATGCCCTTTTTGTACGCTTTAAACTAGAACCTATCTCATCAGCGATTTTGCAGTGGTAATCCTTGGTGAGATGGGCTCTTAAGCCGCATTGACTGAAATATGTCATGGCGTGAAACACCGGGGTGCTGTGAGTTGGCACCTGTTCGGTTTGGTTTGCCTCGTATAATGAGGCAAAGTTGTTTGATTGAATCATTAGTGACAGGTTGGTTTATGAGTGCGAATACCGAGGCACATGGCAGCGGGCGTGGCCTGGAAGTGACCAAGTGGTTGATCGTCGTCGTTCTATTGGTTGTGGCTATTGTCGGTAATAACTACTTCCGTGAGTACAGCCTGCCATTGCGCGCATTGGCAGTTGTGGTGATTATTGCCGTTGCTGGTGTAGTGGCGTTGATGACCAATAAGGGCAAAGCGACAGTTGCGTTTGCACGCGAAGCGCGTATTGAAGTACGTAAGGTGATCTGGCCAACTCGTCAGGAAACGCTACACACCACGTTGATCGTTGCTGCGGTAACAGCCGTTATGTCACTGATTTTGTGGGGCCTGGATGGTATTCTGGTCCGTCTGGTATCGTTTATTACTGGCCTGAGGTTCTAAAATGTCGGAAGCCCCAAAAAAACGTTGGTACGTCGTTCAGGCGTTTTCTGGCTTTGAAGGTCGCGTAGCTCAATCGCTACGTGAGCATATCAAATTGCATGATATGGAAGAGCTGTTTGGCGAAGTCATGGTGCCCACGGAAGAAGTGGTTGAGATCCGTGGTGGCCAACGTCGCAAGAGTGAGCGTAAGTTCTTCCCTGGTTATGTATTGGTTCAGATGGTGATGAATGACGCCAGTTGGCACTTGGTACGTAGTGTTCCTCGTGTGATGGGCTTCATCGGTGGGACTTCTGATCGTCCAGCACCGATCAGCGATAAAGAAGTGGATGCGATTATGAACCGCCTGCAGCAGGTTGGGGATAAACCACGTCCGAAAACGCTGTTTGAACCGGGTGAGCTGGTGCGTGTTAATGATGGTCCATTTGCTGACTTCAACGGGGTTGTTGAAGAAGTGGATTATGAGAAGAGCCGCCTGAAAGTGTCTGTTTCCATCTTTGGTCGAGCGACACCGGTGGAATTGGATTTCAGCCAGGTAGAGAAAGGCTGATCAATTAATCAGCACGGCAAGTGGGGTTGCTACTTGTCATAGGCGTGGAATTGCACTACAATTCCGCGCCTTTTGTTTTTAGATGTCTCGCTTTCAGAGCGGGGCGAAACACGGGGAGCCTCTTAGTAGGAGGCGATACTACCCATACGAGGAAATTTCAATGGCCAAGAAAGTACAAGCCTACGTTAAGCTGCAAGTTTCAGCTGGTATGGCTAACCCAAGTCCACCTGTTGGTCCAGCTCTGGGTCAGCAAGGTGTTAACATCATGGAATTCTGTAAAGCGTTCAATGCTAAAACTGACAGCATTGAAAAAGGCCTGCCGATTCCTGTTGTTATTACCGTTTATTCTGACCGCTCTTTCACCTTCGTTACCAAAACCCCGCCAGCGGCTGTTCTGCTGAAAAAAGCGGCTGGTATCAAGTCTGGTTCTGGCAAGCCGAACAAAGACAAAGTTGGTAAAGTGACGAGTGCGCAGGTTCGTGAAATCGCAGAAACCAAAGCTGCGGATATGACTGGTGCTGATGTTGAAGCGATGATTCGCTCCATCGAAGGTACTGCTCGTTCCATGGGCCTGGTAGTGGAGGGTTAAGAAATGGCTAAGCTGACCAAGCGCATGCGCGTGATCCGTGAGAAAGTTGATGCGACTAAACAGTACGACATCACCGAAGCTGTTGCCCTGCTGAAAGAGCTGGCTACCGCTAAATTTGTAGAAAGCGTTGACGTTGCTGTTAACCTCGGCATCGATGCTCGTAAATCAGACCAAAACGTTCGTGGTGCTACTGTGCTGCCACACGGTACTGGCCGTAGCGTTCGTGTCGCCGTATTTGCCCAAGGCCCTAATGCTGAAGCAGCAAAAGCTGCCGGTGCAGAGCTGGTAGGTATGGAAGATCTGGCTGATCAGATCAAGAAAGGCGAAATGAACTTCGACGTGGTTATTGCTTCTCCAGATGCAATGCGCGTTGTTGGCCAACTGGGTCAGGTTTTGGGGCCACGCGGTCTGATGCCAAACCCGAAAGTGGGTACTGTTACACCGAACGTTGCTGAAGCAGTGAAAAATGCTAAAGCAGGTCAGGTTCGTTATCGTAACGATAAAAACGGTATCATCCACACCACTATCGGCAAGGTTGATTTCGACGCAGACAAGCTGAAAGAAAACCTGGAATCTCTGCTGGTTGCGCTGAAGAGAGCAAAACCATCACAGGCGAAAGGTGTTTATATCAAGAAAGTTAGCCTCTCCACCACCATGGGTGCGGGTGTTGCTATCGATCAAAGCGGTTTGTCTGCTGCAGCAAACTAATCGCTTGCGATTATCGCTTTGACTTGGGGCAAGGATTAGTCTAGAATCCTCGCCCCAATGTTCTGCTTGATGTGGAACAACAGATTTTCGGTTGGAGCCTGGCCTATCCAGGCCTCCGTCCAAGACCGCAGGTGTATCGCAAGATACTTAATCCTTCCTGCGTAGACGGTGACAGAGCCTAAAGAAATTTTTCTTTTCATAAAGAATGGTCTTTTCTGGATTCTGCTCACCGTGTTAAGCCGCTCAATAGCCGATGTTTTTCGGATGTTGAGTGAAGTGAGTTCCGGGGATATTCCCCGGCTAATCCAGGAGCAAAAAGCTAATGGCATTAAATCTTCAAGACAAACAAGCGATTGTTGCTGAAGTCAGCGAAGTGGCCAAAGGCGCGCTGTCTGCGGTTGTTGCGGATTCCCGTGGCGTTACTGTAGATAAAATGACTGAACTGCGTAAAGCAGGTCGTGAAGCTGGCGTTTACATGCGTGTTGTTCGTAACACTCTGATGCGTCGCGTAGTTGAAGGCACTCCATTCGAATGCCTGAAAGACACGTTTGTCGGTCCTACCTTGATTGCATTCTCTCATGAGCACCCGGGCGCAGCTGCTCGTTTGTTCAAAGAGTTCGCGAAAGCGAATGCAAAGTTCGAGGTTAAAGCTGCGGCCTTTGAAGGTGAGCTGATCCCTGCGGCACAAATCGACCGCTTGGCAACGCTGCCTACTTACGATGAAGCAATCGCACGCCTGATGGCAACCATGAAAGAAGCCGCTGCCGGCAAACTGGTTCGCACTTTGGCTGCTCTGCGCGATCAGAAAGAAGCGGCTTAAGCCACTCTTTCTTAGCCTTTGCTAACGTATTTAAACTATTTCTGAATTTTAGGAACAATTGCTATGTCTATCACTAAAGACCAAATCCTGGAAGCCGTTGCTGCTATGTCTGTAATGGACGTTGTTGAACTGGTTTCTGCTATGGAAGAAAAATTCGGCGTTTCTGCTGCTGCCGCTGTAGCTGTTGCTGCTGGCCCAGCTGAAGCTGTTGAAGAAAAAACTGAGTTTGACGTTATCCTGAAAGCTGCAGGCGCTAACAAAGTTGCTGTTATCAAAGCAGTACGTAGCGCTACCGGCCTGGGTCTGAAAGAAGCTAAAGATCTGGTTGAATCTGCTCCAGCCGCTCTGAAAGAAGGCGTGAGCAAAGATGACGCTGAAGCTCTGAAAAAATCTCTGGAAGAAGCTGGCGCGGAAGTTGAAGTTAAATAAGCCAATTTTTCTAGTTGCAGCCTAGTCTTTTAGGCTGGTGGCTGGTGACTAAATAGTCACCAGCCTTTTTGCGCTGTAGGGCCCAGTAGCGTTTCTCACTGTTTGGCTGCTGGTTTTGCCTACCAATGTTTGTTTCTATTGATGACTTAATATACTGCGGCTTTGCTCACCCAGGAGTTCTGGGGGAAGACGCAATGAAATGGTTTAAGCGTGATAGCAACAGATTTTGGGGAAAGTATTTTCTACTTTCTGATCGAAAAACGGTGTTGCACGAACTGTCCTAATCGGACGGACAGAATGGTTCGACTTTCCAGCGAGCTGAGGAACCCTATGGTTTACTCCTATACCGAGAAAAAACGTATTCGTAAGGATTTTGGTAAGCGTCCACAAGTACTGGACATACCTTATCTCCTTTCTATCCAGCTTGACTCGTTCCAGAAGTTTATCGAGCAAGATCCAGAAGGGCAATACGGCTTAGAAGCCGCATTCCGTTCAGTTTTCCCTATCCAGAGCTACAGTGGCAATTCGGAGCTGCAATACGTTAGCTACCGTCTTGGCGAGCCGGTGTTCGACGTCAAAGAGTGCCAGATCCGTGGCGTGACGTATTCTGCACCGCTGCGTGTAAAACTGCGCCTGGTTGTCTACGAACGCGAAGCACCTGAAGGCACGGTCAAAGACATCAAGGAACAAGAAGTCTATATGGGCGAAATTCCGCTCATGACTGAAAATGGGACCTTTGTCATCAATGGTACTGAGCGCGTTATCGTCTCTCAGTTGCATCGTAGCCCAGGTGTGTTCTTTGACAGCGATAAGGGGAAAACCCACTCTTCGGGTAAAGTACTCTATAACGCACGTATTATTCCTTACCGTGGTTCATGGCTGGATTTCGAGTTTGACCCGAAAGACAACCTGTTTGTGCGTATTGACCGTCGCCGCAAATTGCCAGCGACCATTATTCTGCGTGCACTGAACTACACCACCGAGCAGATCCTCGACTTGTTCTTTGAAAAAGTCCTTTTCGAGATCCGCGACAACAAGCTGCAGATGGCGCTGGTTCCTGAGCGTCTGCGTGGTGAAACCGCCTCTTTCGATATTGAAGCCAACGGTAAAATCTACGTTGAGAAAGGCCGCCGTATCACTGCCCGCCATATCCGGCTGCTTGAAAAAGACGAGATTCAAAGTATTGAAGTGCCAGTAGAGTACATTGCTGGCAAAGTGGTTGCGAAAGATTATATCGATACCAATACGGGTGAGCTGATCTGTGCCGCCAATATGGAGATGTCCCTGGATCTGCTGGCTAAATTGAGCCAGTCTGGTCACAAACAAATCGAGACACTCTTCACCAATGACTTGGATCACGGCGCTTATATCTCTGAAACTGTACGTGTCGACCCCACCAGTGACCGTTTAAGTGCGTTGGTAGAAATCTACCGCATGATGCGTCCTGGTGAACCACCAACACGTGAAGCAGCAGAAACTCTGTTTGAGAACCTGTTCTTCTCTGAAGATCGTTATGATCTCTCTGCGGTTGGCCGGATGAAGTTCAACCGTTCTCTGTTGCGTGACGAGATCGAAGGTTCGGGTATCCTGAGCAAAGACGACATCATTGAAGTGATGAAGAAGCTCATTGATATCCGTAACGGTAAAGGCGAAGTGGACGATATCGACCACTTGGGCAACCGTCGTATCCGTTCCGTTGGCGAAATGGCCGAGAACCAGTTCCGTGTCGGTCTGGTGCGTGTTGAACGTGCGGTGAAAGAGCGTTTGTCACTGGGGGATCTGGATACTCTGATGCCTCAGGACATGATCAACGCCAAGCCAATCTCTGCGGCGGTGAAAGAGTTCTTTGGTTCCAGCCAGCTTTCTCAGTTTATGGACCAGAACAACCCGTTGTCTGAGATTACGCACAAGCGTCGTATCTCTGCATTGGGCCCAGGCGGTTTGACTCGTGAACGTGCCGGCTTTGAAGTCCGTGACGTACACCCGACTCACTATGGTCGTGTGTGTCCAATCGAAACGCCAGAAGGGCCAAACATCGGTTTGATCAACTCGTTGTCGGTGTATGCACAGACCAACGAATATGGTTTCCTGGAAACGCCATACCGCCGCGTGCGTGACGGCATCGTTACCGATGAAATCAATTACCTGTCTGCCATTGAAGAAGGCAACTTCGTTATCGCCCAGGCGAACTCCAACCTGGATGATGAAGGCCGCTTCGAAGAAGACTTGGTCACCTGTCGTAGCAAAGGCGAATCAAGCCTGTTTAGCCGTGACCAGGTTGACTACATGGACGTATCGACCCAGCAGGTGGTTTCTGTAGGTGCATCGTTGATTCCATTCCTGGAGCATGATGACGCCAACCGTGCCTTGATGGGTGCGAACATGCAACGTCAGGCGGTACCAACCCTGCGTGCAGACAAACCACTGGTGGGCACCGGGATGGAACGTGCTGTAGCGGTTGACTCCGGTGTTACTGCCGTAGCCAAGCGTGGTGGTGTCGTTCAGTACGTGGATGCTTCCCGTATCGTTATCAAAGTTAACGAAGACGAGATGTATCCAGGTGAAGCCGGTATTGATATTTATAACCTGACCAAATACACCCGTTCCAACCAGAACACCTGTATCAATCAGATGCCATGTGTGAATCTGGGAGAACCTATCGAACGTGGTGACGTGCTGGCAGATGGCCCGTCAACGGACTTGGGTGAGCTGGCATTAGGCCAGAACATGCGTGTTGCGTTCATGCCGTGGAATGGCTACAACTTCGAAGACTCCATTTTGGTCTCTGAGCGTGTAGTACAGGAAGATCGCTTTACCACTATCCACATCCAGGAACTGGCTTGTGTGTCTCGTGACACCAAACTGGGGCCAGAAGAGATCACTGCTGACATCCCTAACGTGGGTGAAGCGGCACTCTCCAAGCTGGATGAGTCAGGTATTGTCTATATCGGTGCGGAAGTGACCGGTGGTGATATTCTGGTTGGTAAGGTAACACCGAAAGGTGAGACCCAACTGACGCCAGAAGAGAAACTGCTGCGTGCCATCTTCGGTGAGAAAGCGTCTGACGTTAAAGACTCTTCTCTGCGTGTTCCTAACGGTGTTTCCGGTACGGTCATCGACGTGCAAGTCTTTACCCGCGATGGTGTGGAAAAAGACAAGCGTGCGTTGGAAATCGAAGAGATGCAGTTGAAGCAGGCGAAAAAAGACCTGACTGAAGAACTGCAGATCCTGGAAGCTGGCCTGTTCACACGTATCCACGCCGTTCTGGTTGCTGGCGGTATCGAAGCCGAGAAGCTGAGCAAACTGCCGCGTGATCGCTGGTTGGAGCTGGGCCTGACGGACGAAGATAAGCAAAACCAGCTGGAACAGTTGGCAGAGCAGTATGACGAACTGAAATCTGACTTTGAGAAGAAGCTGGATGCCAAGCGTCGTAAGATCACTCAGGGTGATGATTTGGCACCAGGCGTGCTGAAAATCGTTAAGGTTTATCTGGCCGTTAAGCGTCAGATTCAACCGGGTGATAAGATGGCGGGTCGCCACGGTAACAAGGGTGTTATCTCCAAGATCAATCCGATCGAGGATATGCCATACGATGAAAACGGCACGCCGGTTGACATCGTCCTTAACCCACTGGGCGTTCCATCACGTATGAACATTGGTCAGATCCTGGAAACTCACCTGGGTATGGCTGCCAAGGGCATTGGTGACAAGATCAACCAAATGCTCAAGCAGCAACAGGAAGTGGCCAAACTGCGTGAATTCATCCAGAAAGCTTATGATCTAGGCGATGATGTTTGCCAAAAAGTCGATCTGTCCACCTTCTCTGATGATGAAGTGATGCGTCTGGCAGAAAACCTGAAGAAAGGGTTGCCTATCGCTACTCCAGTCTTTGATGGTGCGAAAGAGACTGAAATCAAACAATTGCTGGAAATGGGCGGTATCCCGACCTCCGGTCAGATTACGCTGTTTGATGGCCGTACTGGTGAGCAGTTTGAGCGCCAGGTTACTGTTGGCTATATGTACATGCTGAAACTGAACCACTTGGTTGACGATAAAATGCACGCTCGTTCTACCGGTTCTTACAGCTTGGTTACTCAGCAACCTCTGGGTGGTAAGGCACAATTCGGTGGTCAGCGCTTCGGTGAGATGGAAGTGTGGGCACTGGAGGCTTATGGTGCCGCTTACACCTTGCAGGAAATGCTTACCGTTAAGTCTGATGACGTCAACGGGCGTACCAAGATGTACAAAAACATCGTGGATGGCGATCACCGTATGGAACCAGGCATGCCGGAATCGTTCAACGTACTGTTGAAAGAGATCCGCTCGCTCGGTATCAACATTGAATTGGAAGACGAGTAATCGTCACTCCAGCTCTGGCTCCAGACCTTAGGGAGCCAGAGGGTGGTTGTTCAGGTCACACGGGTGAGCGCTTTGTCAGCGCACACCCAACAGGTTTAACTCCGACAGGAGCCAATCCGTGAAAGACTTATTAAAGTTTCTGAAAGCACAAACCAAGTCCGAAGAGTTTGATGCAATCAAGATCGCTCTGGCATCGCCAGATATGATCCGTTCATGGTCGTTCGGTGAAGTTAAAAAGCCGGAAACCATTAACTACCGTACGTTCAAACCTGAGCGTGACGGCCTTTTCTGTGCCCGTATTTTTGGGCCGGTAAAAGATTATGAGTGCCTGTGCGGTAAGTACAAGCGCTTGAAACATCGTGGTGTGATCTGTGAGAAGTGCGGTGTTGAAGTGACCCAGACCAAAGTACGCCGTGAGCGTATGGGGCACATCGAACTGGCTTCCCCTACGGCGCATATCTGGTTCCTTAAATCGCTGCCATCGCGTATCGGTTTGTTGCTGGATATGCCACTGCGCGATATCGAACGTGTACTGTACTTCGAATCCTACGTGGTGGTTGAAGGCGGTATGACCAACCTCGAGCGTCGTCAGATCCTGACTGAAGAGCAGTATCTCGATGCACTGGAAGAGTTTGGTGATGAGTTCGACGCCAAGATGGGTGCTGAAGCTATTCAGGCATTGTTGAAAAACATGGATCTGGAAGCTGAATGTGAGCAACTGCGCGAAGAGTTGAATGAAACCAATTCAGAAACCAAGCGCAAGAAGCTGACCAAGCGTATCAAGCTGCTGGAAGCGTTCGTACAGTCTGGTAATAAACCAGAGTGGATGATCCTGACCGTGTTGCCAGTACTGCCACCGGATCTGCGTCCACTGGTTCCGTTGGATGGCGGTCGTTTCGCGACTTCAGATCTGAACGATCTGTATCGCCGGGTGATCAACCGTAACAACCGTCTGAAACGCCTGCTGGATCTGGCTGCGCCAGATATCATCGTGCGCAACGAAAAGCGTATGTTACAAGAAGCCGTCGATGCGTTGCTGGATAACGGCCGTCGTGGCCGTGCGATCACCGGTTCCAACAAGCGTCCGCTGAAATCTTTGGCCGATATGATCAAAGGTAAGCAGGGGCGTTTCCGTCAGAACCTGTTGGGTAAACGTGTTGACTACTCTGGTCGTTCTGTTATCACCGTAGGTCCATACCTGCGTCTGCATCAGTGCGGTCTGCCGAAGAAAATGGCACTGGAGCTGTTCAAACCGTTTATCTATGGCAAGTTGGAACTGCGTGGGTTGGCAACGACAATTAAAGCTGCCAAGAAAATGGTTGAGCGTGAAGAAGCTGTCGTTTGGGATATCCTGGACGAAGTTATCCGCGAACACCCGGTACTGCTTAACCGTGCTCCAACCCTGCACCGTTTGGGTATCCAGGCGTTTGAACCGATTCTGATCGAAGGTAAAGCCATCCAGTTGCACCCACTGGTTTGTGCGGCCTATAACGCCGACTTCGATGGTGACCAGATGGCTGTGCACGTACCGCTGACGCTGGAAGCTCAGTTGGAAGCGCGTGCATTGATGATGTCAACCAATAACATCCTGTCACCAGCGAACGGCGAGCCAATCATCGTTCCTTCTCAGGACGTGGTATTGGGTCTGTACTACATGACTCGTGACTGTGTTAACGCCAAAGGCGAAGGCATGGTTCTGACGGGTCCGAAAGAAGCGGAACGTGTTTATCGTGCCGGATTGGCCTCTCTGCATGCACGTGTCAAAGTGCGTATTACAGAAGAGATCAAACAGGTTGAAGGTGAAACAATTCAGCAGACTTCGATTATTGATACCACCATCGGTCGTGCCATCCTGTGGATGATCGTACCGAAAGGTCTGCCGTACTCGATCGTTAACCAGTCTTTGGGCAAAAAAGCGATCTCCAAGATGCTGAACACCTGTTACCGCATCCTGGGCTTGAAGCCGACGGTTATCTTCGCTGACCAGATCATGTATACCGGTTTTGCTTATGCTGCCCGTTCAGGCGCATCAGTCGGTATCGATGACATGGTGATCCCAGCGAAAAAAGCAGAGATCATTGAAGAAGCTGAAACCGAAGTTGCCGAGATCCAGGAGCAGTTCCAGTCTGGTTTGGTAACGGCAGGTGAGCGCTACAACAAAGTGATCGATATCTGGGCTGCAGCGAACGAACGTGTTGCTAAAGCGATGATGGAAAATCTGTCGGTTGAAGATGTGGTTAACCGTGATGGTGTGGTGGAACAACAGGTTTCCTTTAACAGCATCTTTATGATGGCGGACTCCGGTGCTCGTGGTTCTGCTGCTCAGATCCGTCAGTTGGCGGGTATGCGTGGCTTGATGGCGAAACCCGATGGCTCAATCATCGAAACGCCAATCACGGCGAACTTCCGTGAAGGTTTGAACGTACTACAGTACTTCATCTCAACACACGGTGCTCGTAAAGGTTTGGCGGATACCGCACTGAAAACAGCAAACTCCGGTTATCTGACGCGTCGTCTGGTTGACGTAGCGCAAGATCTGGTGGTGACTGAAGATGACTGTGGTACCCATAACGGCATCATGATGACACCGGTTATCGAAGGTGGTGATGTTAAAGAACCACTGCGTGAGCGTGTACTGGGTCGTGTGACGGCAGAAGAAGTATTGAAGCCGGGTACGGCGGATATTCTGGTACCACGTAACACCCTGTTGAATGAAAAATGGTGTGATCTGTTAGAAGAGAACTCCGTTGACAGCGTTAAGGTCCGTTCTGTAGTAAGTTGCGAAACTGACTTTGGCGTGTGTGCTAACTGCTATGGTCGTGACCTGGCACGTGGCCACATTATCAACAAAGGTGAAGCGATTGGTGTTATCGCGGCTCAGTCTATCGGTGAGCCGGGTACACAGCTGACGATGCGTACCTTCCACATCGGTGGTGCGGCATCGCGTGCGGCAGCAGAATCCAGCATCCAGGTGAAGAATAAAGGTAGCCTGAAGCTGAGTAATGTGAAGTTCGTTATGAATGCAGTCGGTAAACTGGTGATTACTTCACGTAACACCGAGTTGAAGCTGATCGACGAATTTGGCCGTACCAAAGAAAGTTATAAAGTGCCTTACGGTGCAGTGATGGGTAAAGGTGACGGTGCTGAGGTTAGCGGTGGCGAAACTGTCGCAAACTGGGATCCGCACACCATGCCAGTTATCACTGAAGTGAGTGGTTTCATCCGCTTCGCCGATATGGTTGATGGCCAGACCATTACTCGTCAGACCGACGAACTGACTGGCTTGTCTTCACTGGTGGTACTGGATAGTGCAGAGCGTACCGGTAGTGGTAAAGATTTGCGTCCAGCACTGAAAATCGTTGATGCTAAAGGTGACGACGTGTTGATCCCTGGTACTGATATGCCAGCTCAATACTTCCTGCCAGGTAAAGCGATTGTACAGTTGGAAGACGGCATTCAGATCGGTGCGGGTGATACCTTGGCGCGTATTCCACAAGAATCTGGCGGTACCAAGGATATTACCGGTGGTCTGCCACGCGTAGCTGATCTGTTTGAAGCTCGTCGTCCGAAAGAACCGGCAATTCTTGCTGAAATCAGCGGGATTATCTCGTTCGGTAAAGAGACCAAAGGCAAACGCCGTCTGGTTATCTCACCATTGGATGGCAGTGACGCTTACGAAGAGATGATTCCGAAATGGCGTCAGCTCAACGTATTTGAAGGCGAAATCGTGGAACGTGGTGACGTTGTTTCTGACGGCCCTGAGTCTCCACACGATATTCTGCGTCTGCGTGGTGTGCATGCGGTTACCCGCTACATTACTAACGAAGTGCAGGAAGTTTATCGTCTGCAAGGCGTTAAGATTAACGATAAGCACATTGAAGTTATCGTTCGTCAGATGCTGCGTAAAGGTACCATCGTTAGTGCCGGCGGCACTGAGTTCCTGGAAGGCGAACAGGCTGAAGTATCACGTATCAAGATTGCCAACCGTCAGTTAGAAGCTGATGGTAAGATCTCGGCGACCTTCTCACGTGATCTGCTGGGTATTACCAAGGCTTCCTTGGCGACCGAGTCCTTCATCTCTGCTGCATCATTCCAGGAAACGACGCGTGTTCTGACTGAAGCGGCGGTTGCCGGTAAACGTGATGAACTGCGCGGTCTGAAAGAGAACGTGATTGTGGGCCGTCTGATCCCAGCCGGTACCGGTTACGCTTATCACCAGGATCGTATGCGCCGTAAAGCACAAGGTGAGGTACCTGTTGTTGCGCAGGTTAGCGCGGAAGAAGCAACAGCAAACCTGGCTGAGTTACTGAATGCAGGCAGCCTGAGTGGTAGTGACGAGGAATAAGTTACATTCTTTGTTAACACAGTTGTTTGAATAGTGACTGATTAAAGCCCTGGCTACCCTAGCCAGGGCTTTTTGTTGTAACCTTCATAATCCATCCTTCGTACTTCACGTCGTTTGGGGGTTGGCTGCGTCCGTGACTAACAGCGAACCTTTAGCGCTTTATCCTGATAGCAAAGATATTATTGTCATATTTCTGAACGTTTTTTTGACAAGTCATTAGTGTAAAAAAGAAGCCGTAATCAACTCTGGAGAATTTAAGATGAAAAAATATTTGCCTGCACTGACTCTGGCAGTCATGCTTGCTGCTCCCGCAACTGTAATGGCCGCCGGGAAGAATTTGTTAAGTGCCCACATATTGAATCAACAAACTGGTAAGCCCGCTCAGGGTGTTGAAGTCACTCTTGAACAAAAGCAAGGTGATGGTTGGAAGATGTTGAATACCGCTACTACCGATGCAGATGGTCGAATTAAAGCTCTCTACCCAGACCAAACCCCGGTGGTGGGTGATTACCGAGTGGTGTTCAAAACGGCAAAATATTTCGCTGACCAAAAACAGGAAAGTTTTTTCCCTCAGATCCCAGTAGAGTTCCATATTTCCTCCACTGAGGAGCATTATCACATTCCTCTATTGCTCAGCCAATACGGTTATTCAACCTATCGGGGTAGCTGATTGGTGCCCGCACCGCCCTCGGTGTAAGGTGCGGCGATATTGACTACGTTCAGCTACTGGATGTGCGAGGGCATTTCAACAGAAACTTATGATTTTGCCCTCGCGCATCTATACCCAAAATAATTCGAATTAGTTGTCAAAACTTAGTGTGTTTTGAACGCTGTTTACGGTGGCCCCTTTAAGGCCAGCTTCATTAATGAGCTGAGTAACCGTACGCAACTAACCCCAAGCAACTCGAAGTATGAGGAATATAGTTGCCGGTTTTGGAAGTGCGGACGTCGGATACGGATGGGCAGGTAAGCGCCTGCTAGTTTTTTTGCAGAATTAATTGAGAGTAAACGTTATTTTTTTACTATTGGAACTTTTCGATGAAATGCCTCCTAAACCCCTGTAAAGTTAAAATAACGGGATAAAATAACGGAATAGTAATGGACACTTCAACTTCACTCGGTAATGGCAACCTTGCCAGCACTCCCAAGAACTCGCAGACCCCATCAACAACCCCTCCTCAACGCCGGGCACGCCGTGCCGCCTGGGGGAGTTTTGTTGGTGCTGTTGTCGACTGGTACGACTTTCTACTGTACGGAATAGTTGCTGCTCTGGTCTTTAATACGGAGTTTTTCCCTCAGGTGAGCCCGACAATGGGAACGTTGGCGGCGTTTGGTACCTTTGGCGTTGGTTTCTTGTTTCGTCCTTTGGGAGGCATGGTGTTTGGCCACTTTGGTGACAAGCTGGGGCGCAAACGGATGCTGATGATTACCGTTTGGATGATGGGATGTTCCACCGCTTTGATTGGGTTGTTACCTTCTTTTGACTCGATTGGCTGGTGGGCACCAACACTGCTGGTGCTATTACGTGCCATTCAAGGATTTGCCGTTGGCGGCGAATGGGGGGGCGCAGCCTTGCTGGCAGTAGAGAGTGCACCGAAAGGGAAAAAGGCTTTTTACAGCAGTGGGGTACAGATTGGTTTTGGTGTCGGGCTACTGTTGGCAACCGGGTCGGTTTCATTGGTGAGCCACGTGACCTCAAATGAGCAGTTTATCAGTTGGGGTTGGCGTTTGCCTTTTATTTTCAGTCTGTTACTGGTGGCCGTTGCTTGGTGGATCCGTAATGGCATGGATGAATCGCAGGAGTTTGAGGCAAACAAAGCGTTACAGGAAAGAGCCGACAAAATCCGTAAATTCCCGATTTTCGAGGCATTGCGTCAGAATCCTAAGGCATTTTTGCTGATCATCGCCATGAGATTTGGTGAATTACTGACCATGTATATCGTGACTGCCTTCGCCATCAATTACTCGACAGCTCACCTTGGTCTTTCACGTGATATCTTTCTGAATATTGGCTTGCTGGTGGGGGCAATCAGTTGTATCTCAATTCCTTGTTTTGCTTATTTGGCGGACCGTTTTGGTCGTCGCCGGATCTATGTCACCGGCGCATTAATCGGTGTTCTCTGTGGGATACCGTTTTTTATGGCCCTTGAGAGCCGTAATACCCTATGGATTGTCTTCTTCGCCATCATGCTGGCCAATGTCGCCCACGATATGTTGGTCAGCGTGCAACAGCCGATATTTACCGAACTGTTTGGCACCGCCTATCGTTATAGCGGAGCGGGGGTAGGTTATCAGGTCGCTAGTGTGGTTGGTGGCGGCTTTACCCCTTTTATCGCCGTATTATTGGTGGAGGTGATGGGGGGGAGTTGGTATCTGGTGGCCGCTTATCTGGTTATGGGATGTCTACTCTCCGCTATTGTTGGGGCGAGAATAAAGCCGCAGACCATGGGTTGATGGTTTTTCATCACAATAAGAAAACCGGAGCGAGCGAGGGATCTGCGCACGCTCCGGTGGTTGGTAAGGCAAGGTTATCAAGAGGGGCGATAACCTCGGTTAGCCTCGGGTTTGAGAGCCAACGCAGTCACTATAGCCTGAGCTATTTTTAGCACCAGCCAGGTTTGCTCGCTTTGCGCTAGGTGTCCAGCCCTATTCAAGTTGTGATGTCACAGTTGCATTTTATTGCGTAGCTCGTCCCAGATAGCTGTCCCAGTCCTTCCATACTGGCTGTAATCCGGCAGCACTGATTGCTAGCGCCACCTGTTGTGGTGTGCGGTTGTCGTGTGGTTCAAATTGTTCCAGTTGAAGTGGCGCGTTATCCGAATAGCCCCCCGGCTGGGTTTTTGAACCGGCACTGACGTTGTTGATGGCTAGCGGGATCATATGATCGCGAAAGAAGGCAGATTCTCGCGTCGATAATGACAGTTCCACATCAGGTGCGAACAACCGAAAGGCACAGATTAACTGTACCAATTGGGGCTCAGTGATCACTGAGGCGGGCTCAATCCCCCCGGTACATGGCCGCAGACGGGGGAACGAAATCGAATAACGGCTCTGCCAATAAGTCTGTTGCAGGTAGAGCAAATGTTCTGCTAACAGGTAACAATCAGTTCGCCAACTATCGGAGAGCCCGAGTAATGCTCCCAAGCCGATTTTATCAATACCGGCGCGGCCAAGACGGTCTGGTGTATCCAATCGCCAATTAAAGTCCTGTTTTTTGCCGTGCAGATGGTGCCGTTGATAGGTGGCGGGGTGATAGGTTTCCTGATAAACAAACACGCCATCCAGCCCGATAGCTTTCAATTCCGCGTATTCATGCTCTGCCAGGGGCTGAACCTCCATCATTAGCGAACTAAAATGAGGGCGGATGTTGGCAAGATGCTGGCGAAAATAGTCCATGCCCACTTTGCGTTGGTGTTCGCCAGTAACCAGTAACAAATGCTCAAACCCCAGCGCTTTTATGGCCGTGCATTCTCGTTCGATCTCTGCAGCATCCAGCGTTTTGCGCTTGAGATGATTACTCATTGAGAAACCACAGTAAGTACAATCGTTGGCACAGAGGTTAGAAAGATATAATGGCACGTAAAAGCTCACCACGTTACCGAACCGCTGGCGAGTGAGCTGTTGTGCTCGTTGTGCCAAGGGTTCTAAGTAAGGTGCAGCTGCGGGGGAGATCAGCGCCATAAAATCATCCCGGGTTAATTTTTCTGCGCTGAGCGCTCGTTCAACGTCGGGCGCAGTTTTACTGTTGATACGTCGTGTTAATTCATCCCAATCCCAGTTTTGTAGATGCTCACTAAAATGACTGTTCATCAGCGTATTTCCTGCAAAGGTTGGCTGAGGAAGGCGGTCAGTGGGCTGGAGGCGGCGGCCATAGGCTGGCGGCCAGCCAACCCCGCTCGATGCCCCAATTCACCCGCCTCCACAGCTAAACGGAACGCCTGGGCCATTTGTAGTGGATCACGCGCAACGGCAATAGCGGTATTAACCAGTACCGCGTCTGCGCCTAACTCTATAGCTTCTAATGCGTGACTGGGGGCACCGATCCCGGCATCAACCACCACAGGTACTTTGGCCTGCTCGATAATAATCTGCAGAAAATCACGACTGAGTAATCCACGGTTAGAACCGATCGGCGCACCGAGTGGCATCACGGCAGCACAACCCACTTCCTCCAATCGTTTACATAAAACCGGATCGGCTCCGCAATAAGGCAGCACCACAAAGCCTTCTTTAACCAATATTTCTGCTGCCTTTAACGTTTCAATCGGGTCTGGCAATAAGTACTTCACATCAGGGTGGATCTCCAATTTTATCCACTGCGTACCCAGTGCTTCACGCGCCAGGCGGGCGGCAAAGATGGCTTCACCAGCACTTTTGGCACCCGAAGTATTAGGCAGTAACTTCACCCCTAATTGTTGCAAGGGCGCGAGAATCGCATCATTACCGCCACGTAGGTCAACACGTTTCATCGCCATGGTGACCAACTGTGACCCTGAGGCTTGCAAGGCTGACAGCATTAATGCTGGCGTGGCGAATTTACCGGTACCGGTAAACAGACGTGAAGTAAAAGTCGTATCGGCGATTTTCAACATGTCAGCCTCCTGCAATTGCTTGAAATAAGAGAATATCATCACCATCCTGCACATGATGAGTTGCCCAGTCAGTGTGCGGAATGATGGTCTGGTTTATCGCCAATGCGCAACCGGGTTGGTCATGCCCTAACTGTTCAAGCAATGCTTTAATGCTCAGTGGTTGTTCTATTCCCAACGGTTGTTCTATTTCCAACCGTTGTTCATTCAATATGATGTTCATGCGATGCCTCCGCAGATGCGACAATTGCTGGCTTTACTCAGTTGCAGAGTGCTCCAGCTTTGTTGTTTGCCATCAAACAAGCGGAGTTTACCGCTTAGGGAACAAGCTATGCCCACCAGCATTTTAATCGCCTCCAGTGCTTGAAGGGTGCCAATTACACCAACGACCGGACCGAGTACACCCGCAGTACGGCAGTTACGTTGAGGTTCACTTTGATCGGGATAGAGGCAGGCATAGCAGCCTTGATGATAGGGTGGTTCGATAATCAGCAACTGGCCGCTGAAGCCGACTGCGCTACCACTAATAAGAGGCACATTGGCGAGGATACAGGCTGCATTAACCGCATGGCGAGTTGCCATATTATCGCTGCAATCCAGTACCAGGTCGGCACGACTCACCGCCTGTTGTAGTGTGGGTCCTTGCAGGCGTTGTTCCAGAGCGATCGACTCCACTTGCGGGTTTAGCGCTTGCAAATGGTGTTGAGCCAGCTGTGCCTTGCTGGAAGCGATGTCACTGGTTCGATATAAAATTTGTCGCTGCAGATTGGTGAGATGCAGTTTGTCATCATCTGCCAGCAGGAGTGTGCCAACGCCAGCGGCAGCCAGATAGAGTGCAGCCGGGGAACCCAGCCCTCCCAATCCGACAATCAGTACCCTAGCCTGCTTCAGCTTCTCCTGACCCTCTGGGCCAATATCTTCCAACAACAGTTGGCGGCTGTAGCGTAGAAATTCTTGGTCATTGAGCATCGGGTGACTCCTTCCCTTCAATCAAGCGCAGTAATTGTGCGGTGGCGATGCGCCAGTCAGCTGCTTGAGTGATGGCGCTGACCACGGCAACGCTACCAACACCGCAGGCCAGAACCGCCGGAACGCGCTCAATACTGATCCCACCAATGGCCACGGTAGGGTAGTCTTGCAACCCGGCAACGTGGCGTTGTAGTTCTGCCAGACCTTGGGGCTCGGAGGGCATCTCTTTGGTCTGTGTCGGGAAAATATGACCCAGTGCAATATAAGAGGGTTTTACGGCTATGGCCCGGGAGAGTTCGTGATCATCATGGGTGGAAACCCCCAAACGTAACCCTGCTCGATGGATTGCCTGCAGGTCGGAGGTATTTAAATCCTCTTGTCCTAGATGAACGCCGTAGGCATGGTGCTTGATAGCGAGTTGCCAGTAATCGTTGATAAATAAGCGTGCCTGATAACGTTTACCGAGCGCGATGGCGGCAATAATATCCGCCTCCACCTGTTCATCGGCAAGATCCTTGATGCGTAATTGGATGGTGGTGACTCCGGCATCCAGTAGGCGGGCGATCCAGGCAACACTGTCGACTACCGGGTATAAGCCGAGTTTGTATGGCGTTGCGGGGAAGGGCGTCGTGATATCAGTCATTATCGCTCTCCTCCTGCAGATTGCTCGCACTATGGTAGAGCTCGTTGCCCCGGGAGCGGAATGCGGCCGACATCTTTTCCATGCCAGTCAGCTGTACTTCATCGGGATGGTTCGCCCCTTGTGTTACAGCATCTTGTGTTGCGGCATAGGCTCGCACTTCGTGGGATATCTTCATTGAACAGAACTTTGGCCCACACATGGAACAGAAATGGGCGATCTTGCCAGATGCCTGGGGCAGCGTTTCATCGTGATAGGAGCGGGCGGTCTGTGGATCCAATGCCAGATTGAACTGATCTTCCCAGCGGAATTCAAAACGTGCCTTGGACATGGCGTTATCACGGATCTGCGCCCCAGGATGCCCTTTCGCCAAATCGGCGGCATGGGCGGCGATTTTGTAAGTAATTAGCCCCTGTTTCACATCTTCCTTGTTGGGTAAGCCGAGATGCTCTTTCGGTGTCACATAGCAGAGCATTGCGCAACCAAACCAGCCGATCATCGCCGCACCAATCCCCGAGGTGAAATGGTCATAACCTGGAGCAATGTCGGTGGTCAATGGCCCTAATGTATAGAAGGGGGCTTCAGAACAGGATTCCAGCTCTTCGGTCATGTTGCGCTGGATCCGTTGCATCGGCACATGACCTGGGCCTTCGATCATCACTTGGACATCATATTCCCAGGCAATTTTAGTGAGCTCCCCCAGCGTGTGCAGTTCGGCGAATTGGGCTTCGTCATTAGCATCTTGAATAGAGCCTGGACGCAAGCCATCACCCAGCGATAGTGAGACATCATAGGCGGCACAAATTTGGCAGATTTCACGGAAATGCTGATAGAGAAAGTTTTCCTGGTGATGGGATAGACACCACTTTGCCATGATCGACCCCCCACGGGAGACAATGCCGGTCAGCCGTTTGGCGGTCATCGGTACGTAACGCAGCAACACGCCCGCATGGATAGTGAAGTAATCGACGCCTTGTTCCGCCTGTTCCACCAGGGTATCGCGGAAGATTTCCCAATTTAGGTTTTCCGCCACACCATTCACTTTTTCCAGTGCCTGATAGATCGGCACGGTACCAATCGGCACCGGGCTGTTACGCAGGATCCATTCGCGTGTTTCGTGGATATAGCGGCCAGTAGAGAGATCCATCACGGTATCGGCTCCCCAACGGGTTGACCATACCAACTTTTCGACTTCTTCTTCGATTGATGATGTAACGGCCGAATTGCCGATATTGGCATTCACTTTGACCAGAAAATTACGGCCAATAATCATTGGCTCGGATTCAGGGTGGTTAATATTAGCGGGGATGATGGCTCGCCCGGCAGCCACTTCCTGGCGGACAAACTCGGGTGTAATGTTTTCCGGTAGGTTAGCTCCCCAACTTTGGCCTGGATGCTGTTGGCGTAGGACTTCGCTACAGATACGCTCGCGCCCCATGTTTTCACGGATGGCAATAAATTCCATTTCTGGTGTCACCATGCCGCTTCGCGCATAGTGCAACTGAGTAACACACTGGCCCTTACGCGCTTTACGTGGCTGAGGCAGGTGCTCGAAACGCAGGTGATCCAACCCGGCATCGGCCAGCCGTTGTTGGGTAAACCCCGAACTGACGTGGCTTAGTGTTTCGGTATCTTCTCGTGCTGCAATCCAGCCAGCGCGTAGTTTTTTTAACCCCTGGTGGACATTAATGGTTGCCAGCGGATCACCATAGGGGCCTGCGGTGTCATACACCGGAATGGCTTCGTTCTGTTGATATTGAGGGTTGTCTTTAGTGCCGCCAATCAGCGTTGGGCTCAGCTGAATTTCACGCATCGGTACCTGAATATCGCTACGGGAACCGGCAAGATAGATACGGTGTGAGTTAGGGAAGGTGGTACCTTGTAAAGAATCAATAAACTGTTGTGCTTCATCGCGCTGTTCTTTACGGACACGTGGTTTATTTATGGTAGACATAGCAAATTCCTATCAGTGTGTTGATGTGTGGAAAATTGCTTGTCTGGAGCTTGGCGGGAGTAATGATATTGACTGGCAGCGAGTTAGCCCGCAAAGGGTGGGGCCGCTGCCAATAGATTACTCTTGTTCCCTTCGCGGGTATTAACCCGATCAGGTTCCGCGGATCCCGAATTAACGGTCTCAGCCTGGCTGATTTAATGAAGCAATCAGCGCTAGGCACTCCGACAAGATGTTGCCAGTATAAAAGGCTTAATAAAAACTACAAGCTAACGCGTCATCTTTTGCATTGCTACGGCTCAGTGCTGGTGGCGTCAGGATTGGCTCTGCTGCAAGATCTCCGCTGCCCGTAGAATTAATTGGTCCTCCAGTGCAAAACGTGATGCTAACGTTTCGCCGATATCTGATAACGCCTGGTTGAACTCCAGACAGAGATCTTGGTCGAGTTCAACCCCGCTGTAGCGATCATGAAATGCCATGATGGCTTCGGTATTAGCTTCCAACTTTGGATAGAACTTGGTGGTTAGTGCCATTTTCGGACTGGCGGAGCCTTCCACCTGTTTGATAATTTTGGCATAAACGTGAAAATGCCCCGCAGAGAGGTAGTCCAGCAGATTATGGTAAAAATTCTCCAGCGCTTTGTCATTTAACGGCGTAGGTTTTCCCTTACTCGGTTTGATACCGACTAAAGAATAATAGGCAACCAACAATTGCTCGCGGGCCTGTAGCCACTGATCGACTAACTGATTATTGCCACCAACGCGTTGAGTCAGGCTTTCCAATTGGTTGAGCATAGTTGACTCCGAGAGTAATCAAATTAAATTTTCTGTCACTATGCAGGCTGCTAGGGGCTGCAACTTGCATGAACTTGGGTTATAAACAGTAAGTTATTAAAAGGTGATAAGCCAATGACTAGCTTGCCAGTGACGCAGAGGTTGTGCAACAACATATGGAATTTGCATTAACAGGTAATGAACAAGGCTGGTGGATAGTCAGCCATGAAAGCAAAATCTGGTTACCAAAGGGTGAACTACCGTTTGGTTCAGCAGCAATATTTTCATTGCATGGTCAATTGGCCAGTCAGATTGGCGAATGGGAGGGCGCCCCAGTGTGGTTGGTGCGTCAATCGATGCCGAGGGATATGAACTCGGTACGCCAGTTGCTCGATCTTGATCGTGGTCTGTTTCAGTTGGCTGGGCGGGGTGTGCAGTTGGCGGACTTTTATCGCTCACACCGGTTTTGCGGCTATTGTGGCCATAAAATGCATTTGAGCCGAAGCGAAAATGCTTGCCTTTGTGATCACTGCCGCGAGCGATATTACCCGCAGATCGCCCCTTGCGTGATTGTTGCCATTCGCCGTGATGATGAAATCCTGCTGGCTCAACATGTGCGTCACCGTGGTGGTATACATACTGTGCTGGCGGGGTTTGTGGAGGTGGGGGAAACGCTGGAACAGGCGGTAGCACGGGAAGTGATGGAAGAGAGCAATATCGTTATCAAGAATTTGCGTTATGTCACCTCACAACCTTGGCCATTCCCTCATTCGTTGATGATGGCGTTTATGGCAGATTATCAGGCAGGGGAACTGCAGCATGACCCGAAAGAGCTACTCAATGCTGGCTGGTATCGTTATGACCAATTGCCGCTGTTACCCCCGCCGGGTACTGTCGCGCGTCGCCTGATTGAAGATACGGTAGTGCTGTGTCGGGCAGAATAATAGCTGTCTTTATGACTTAAGTGCCTTGATGATTTAAGTGCTCACGCCAACTTACCCAACCCAGTATACAATGGGGGTTGATGATGACGGGAACCAATAAGAAATGAATGATTTGAAAAATGATCGCTACCTGCGAGCCCTGCTGCGCCAACCCGTGGATGTCACACCAGTATGGATGATGCGTCAGGCTGGGCGTTATTTGCCAGAATATAAAGCCACGCGTGCTCAGGCCGGTGATTTTATGTCGTTGTGTAAAAATGCTGAGCTGGCCTGCGAGGTGACATTACAACCCTTACGTCGCTATGCGCTGGATGCCGCTATTCTGTTTTCTGATATTCTCACCATCCCTGATGCCATGGGGTTGGGGCTCTATTTTGAGGCGGGTGAGGGGCCCCGATTTACTTCGCCGATTGTCTGCCGGGCTGATGTAGAAAAGCTACCGCTGTGTGATCCAGAAGATGAGCTGGGTTATGTCATGAATGCGGTTCGTACCATTCGTCGTGAGTTGAAGGGAGCCGTACCGCTGATCGGTTTTTCTGGTAGCCCATGGACTTTGGCGAGCTATATGGTGGAGGGCGGGAGCAGTAAGGCATTCACTAAACTGAAGAAAATGATGTACGCCGAGCCACAGACGTTGCATCTATTACTGGATAAACTGGCGGACAGCGTCATTCTTTATCTCAATGCTCAGATTAAGGCCGGTGCCCAGTCTGTCATGGTGTTTGATACCTGGGGTGGGGTACTGACCGGGCGTGATTACCGTGAGTTCTCGCTGCACTATATGCATAAAATTGTCGATGGCTTGTTGCGGGAAAACGAAGGCCGTCGTGTACCTGTCACTCTGTTTACCAAAGGGGGTGGGCAGTGGCTGGAAGCGATGGCCGCGACCGGCTGTGATGCCTTGGGTCTGGACTGGACGATAGATATTGCCGAGGCACGTCGCCGAGTGGGGCATCAGGTAGCTCTGCAAGGCAATATGGATCCTTCAATACTTTATGCCGCACCAGAACGTATTGCGCAGGAAGTAGAAACCATTCTGGCAGGTTTCGGTGATGGTGAAGGGCATGTATTTAATCTTGGGCATGGCATTCATCAGGATGTGCCACCGGCCCATGCGGGCGCCTTTGTTGAGGCGGTGCATGCACTTTCGGCTAAATACCATCGCTGAACGGTAAGGAAATGCGGTGATTGATACCTCAGCCCTACGAGCCACACAGTTACAACATGCCGAAGAGGTGATTCGCTATGATGACTTTTTGCGTGATCCTCCGCTATTTATTGCCGGTGCAGATGTCGGTTTTGAGCATCAAGGTGCGGTGACGCGCGCTGCCATTGCTATTCTGCGCTATCCTTCTTTGGCGCTGGTGGAGTACCAGATTGCTCGTATCAACACCACCATGCCCTATATTCCGGGTTTTCTCTCTTTTCGTGAATATCCGGCATTGCTTGCTGCCTGGGAGCAGTTGCAACAGAAACCTGATCTGCTCTTTGTTGATGGCCATGGTATTTCACACCCAAGGCGTTTGGGGGTTGCCAGCCACTTTGGTTTGTTGGTCAACGTTCCAACTATTGGTGTGGCGAAAAAACGGTTGTGTGGCAGGTTTGAGCCCTTGGATACGGAAGTGGGAGCATT
Organism: Serratia sp. HNCC26DJ244; assembly: GCF_057180565.1. Taxonomy (NCBI): domain Bacteria; kingdom Pseudomonadati; phylum Pseudomonadota; class Gammaproteobacteria; order Enterobacterales; family Yersiniaceae; genus Serratia; species Serratia sp. HNCC26DJ244. The sequence goes on from NZ_JBXUGO010000028.1 coordinate 24,357, forward strand.
GGCTGCACTCGAGGACAAAGGGGAACAATTGGCGTGGGTATGGCGCAGTAAGGCGCGCTGTCAGCCATTGTTTATTTCTACCGGGCACCGTATCAGTACCGATAGCGCATTGACGTGGGTACAGCGATGTATGGCAGGCTATCGTTTGCCCGAACCTACACGTTGGGCTGATGCGATTGCTTCTCGTCGCCCGGCGTTTATCCACTGGTTGCAGCAGTCATCGCATTCAGAGATGCCGCCCTGCGCGATTTCGGGTACACTGCGCGGCAGATAACGAGTAAGAGAGTAGGTCATGCTACGTAACCCGATTCATTTGCGTTTGGAAAAGCTGGAAAGTTGGCAACATTTAACCTTTATGGCTAGTCTGTGCGAACGTATGTACCCTAATTACCAGATGTTCTGTCTGCAAACGGAGTTTGGTGATCCTGCAGTCTATCGCCGTATTCTTGATCTGGCTTGGGAAACGCTGGTGGTGAAAGATGCCAAAGTCAACTTTGACAGTCAGTTGGAAAAGTTGGAAGAGGCCATCCCCTCAGCAGAAGATTACGATCTTTATGGTGTTTATCCGGCGATCGATGCTTGTATCGCATTAGGGGAACTGCTTCATTCGCGCCTCAGTGGTGAGACATTGGAACACGCCATCGCCATTAGCGAAGCCTCAATTCGTACCGTGGCGATGTTGGAAATGACTCAGGCGGGTAAAGAAATGACCGACGAAGAGTTGAACGTTTTACCTGCAATTGAGGAAGAGTGGGATCTCCAATGGGAGATTTTCCGCCTGTTGGCTGCTTGTCCTGAGCGTGATTTGGATCTGATAAAAGGGTTGCGATCTGACCTGCGAGAGGCGGCAATCAGCAATATTGGGATAAAATTAACGCAATAAGATAATAAAACGTGATTTAACACCTGATTTGTCATGCCTTAAGGCTTCACATCCCCACCCTGTCTGGTCTACATTTGGGGGGCGAAAAAAAAGTGGCTATTGGTGCGTGTATGCAGGAGAGTGCTGTTTATCGGCATATCCGTCGCACTCGATGCTTTGCAAACGATAAACACATTGTAAGGATAAATTATGAACAAGACTCAACTGATTGATGTAATCGCAGATAAGGCTGACCTTTCTAAAGCTCAAGCTAAACTGGCTCTAGAATCTACCCTGTCTGCTATTACTGAGTCTCTGAAAGAAGGTGATGCAGTACAATTGGTTGGTTTCGGTACTTTCAAAGTAAACCATCGTAGCGAGCGCACAGGCCGCAATCCACAGACTGGTAAAGAAATCAAAATCGCAGCGGCTAATGTTCCTGCATTTGTTTCCGGCAAGGCTCTGAAAGACGCAGTTAAGTCTTAATCCATGCTGGTAAAGCGTTTAGACAGAGGGGCTATGATGCCCCTTTTGTTTATCCAACGGGTGCTGATGGTTGCGGCTATGGTCGCTGCCCTTGGTGCCTGTAGTTCCAATTCCTCCTCTCCTAGGTTTACGGCAAGCGGTTTTGTTGCTGATCAGGGCGTGGTTCGAGTGTGGCGTAGAGATGATAGTCAGCAACGTCCATTGACGTTAATGACAGTCTACAGCCCTTATCGTGGACCGGGGACCGTCACTACGCTGTATGAATATCAAAATGGCGTGTTGTTCCAAATCAGACGAGTTGATGCAGACGGTGATCGGGACTCCATTCAATTGCGCTTTACGCCGAATGGGACGGTCAGTTTTATGCAGCGTCAACTGACTACTCAGCGCCAGAAACTGTCTGCTGATGAGATAGTACTCTACCAATATCAGGCTCGCCGAACGCTAGAATTGAGTGATGCACTTAATGCTGGCGGTATACGGCTGTTGCAAGGTCATTGGCTGCAAGGGAAGGTAGAGTTGTGCAATGGAGACATCGTGAAACCGGGCTTGAATAATCGAGCTGAAGAGTGGATAGAGCGACGTGTAGCCAATAGTAGCCAGCCGGTGACTATTGCCTGGTTGGATGGGCCTCGCGGTCGTGAGTTGTTACTGGTGGCTAACAATGATTTTTGCCGTTGGGAACCCACAAAAGATTCGCTTTAGAACCCATTGCGATAAATTTAACAACAAGGCCCTGGGAACAGAGCCTGCTGTTAATGTTTGGTATGGGTTTATTTGCCGCGCGCGATAGCGCGGTAACCAATATCCTTGCGGTAGAAGCTATCTTGCCACGCAATATTTGCCGCGAGTTGATAAGTACACTGTTGTGCTTGGCTCACTGTGGCGCCTAATGCCGTGACACAAAGTACACGCCCACCACTCGTGACCACTTCATTTCCCTGCATGCGTGTACCGGCATGAAACACTTTACTGTCTGAGTTTTCCTGTTGCGGCAAGCCGTGGATCACATCCCCTTGGCGATAGTCGCCAGGATAGCCGCCAGCCGCCAATACCACGCCGAGTGCCGGACGTGGGTCCCACTCAGAGCTTTTCTCGTTCAGTTTACCTTCAGCACCAGCCAGGCAGAGCTCAACCAGATCTGAACGCAGACGCAACATGATCGGCTGTGTTTCCGGATCGCCAAAGCGGCAATTAAATTCAATCACCTTCGGTTGGCCATCAGCAGAAATCATCAGGCCAGCGTACAAGAAACCAACATAGGTGTTGCCCTCTGCAGCCATACCACGCACGGTTGGCCAGATCACCTGGTCCATTACGCGTTGGTGAATTTCATCTGTGACCACGGGGGCGGGTGAGTAAGCGCCCATACCACCGGTATTGGGGCCTGTATCACCATCACCCACACGTTTATGGTCCTGGCTGGTAGCCATGGGGACGACGTTTTCACCGTCCACCATCACAATAAAACTGGCTTCTTCACCTTCAAGATACTCTTCGATCACGATACGGTGTCCCGCATCGCCGAAAGCGTTACCTGCCAGCATATCCTGGATAGCTTCTTCGGCTTCCTGTAGCGTCATCGCTACGATCACCCCTTTCCCCGCGGCCAAACCATCTGCTTTGATCACGATAGGGGCGCCTTGACGACGAACATAGGCCAAGGCTGGCTCCACTTCAGTAAAATTCTGATAGGCGGCGCTTGGGATGGCGTGGCGAGCCAGAAAATCTTTAGTAAAGGCTTTGGATCCTTCAAGTTGTGCTGCGGCCTGTGAGGGACCAAATATTTTTAACCCTGCAGCCTGGAAAGCATCAACCACGCCAATCACTAGCGGTGCTTCAGGGCCAACAATGGTCAGGTCGATAGCCTTGCTTTTGGCAAAGGCAAGCAGTGCTGGGATATCGGTTGGCGCGATATCCACATTGGTCAGATTAGCTTCCAGTGCGGTACCTGCGTTACCTGGCGCTACGTAAACGTTATCTGCCAGCGGCGATTGGGCAGTTTTCCAGGCCAGCGCATGTTCACGCCCACCATTACCGATAATGAGAATGTTCATCAAAGACTCCATAAACAGCGTGCGCATTTGGCGCACGTAGCAGCAACAAGGATTAATGGCGGAAGTGGCGCATATCGGTGAAGATCATCGCAATGCCGTGTTCGTTGGCGGCTGCAATGACTTCATCATCACGAATCGACCCACCAGGCTGGATAACACAGGTAATGCCGACGGCGGCTGCCGCATCAATGCCATCACGGAACGGGAAGAAGGCGTCTGAGGCCATCGCGGAGCCATTGACCGTCAGACCTTCGTCAGCGGCCTTGATGCCAGCAATTTTAGCGGAGTAAACGCGACTCATCTGACCCGCACCGATACCGATGGTCCGGTTATCGCGCGAATAAACAATGGCGTTGGATTTGACGAACTTAGCCACTTTCCAACAGAACAGGGCATCTCGCAGTTCCTGGGCGGTGGGTTGCCGTTCAGAGACCACGCGTAAGTCAGTGGGAGTCACCATACCTAGGTCACGGTCCTGTACTAACAGCCCCCCGTTGACCCGCTTGAAGTCCAATCCAGCAACGCGCTGTTGCCATTGGCCGCAAACCAGAACACGCACATTCTGTTTGGCAACCAATACCGAGCGGGCTTCATCACTGATGGTTGGGGCAATGATGACCTCAACAAACTGACGGCTGATGATGGCTTGCGCCGTTTCTGCATCCAGTTCGCGGTTGAAAGCAATGATGCCACCAAAGGCAGACGTGGGGTCGGTCTGGTAAGCATGATCATAAGCGGTAAGCAGATCTTTACCAATTGCTACACCACAAGGATTGGCATGCTTGACGATGACGCAAGCCGGTTCTGCAAACTCTTTCACACATTCCAATGCAGCATCAGTATCCGCGATATTGTTGTAGGAGAGTGCCTTGCCTTGTAGCTGTTCGGCACTGGCAACCGACGCCTCTTGCAGATTCTCCTCTATATAGAAAGCGGCTTGCTGGTGGCTATTCTCACCGTAACGCATATCCTGCTTTTTGATAAAGTTGAGGTTTATGGTGCGAGGGAAATGACCGGAAGGTTGCTCCGTATTGCCATAATAAGGCGGAACCAGTGTGCCAAAGTAGTTGGCGATCATGCTGTCATAAGCGGCAGTATGTTCAAATGCTTTGATGGCCAAATTGAAGCGGGTGGGATAGAGCAAAGAACCGTCGTTGCTATCCATCTCGGTGATGATAGTCGCGTAGTCATTAGTGTTCACCACAATGGCGACATCTTTATGATTCTTGGCCGCAGAGCGCACCATGGTGGGGCCGCCGATGTCAATGTTTTCGATAGCCTCTTCCAGCGAGCAATTAGCACGAGCCACGGTTTGCGCAAAAGGATAGAGATTCACTACCACCATATCGATAGGTTTGATCGCATGTTGGGCCATAATGGCATCGTCCTGACCACGGCGACCAAGAATGCCACCATGCACTTTGGGGTGCAGAGTTTTAACCCGTCCATCCATCATTTCCGGGAAACCGGTGTAATCGGAAACTTCAGTAACCGCTAATCCGGCCTCTGCCAGTAGATGAGCGGTCCCACCAGTAGAGAGCAGTTCTACCCCTCGTTGAGAGAGTGCTTGCGCGAATTCAATGATACCGGTTTTGTCAGACACACTGAGTAAGGCTCGACGGATTGGACGAGGTTGTTGCATGGTTTTATCCCTTGGCTTTGAGTCGCAATAAAAGAACGTTACGTGAATTCCCTGCTGAGATATAGACCCCATTCCATTCAGAGTCGCCGTATACTGATGACAACTCGAATAAATCTGGTTATATAACAAGACAACAACGGATTCAGGTAACGTCCCCATAAAAGTGGGGGATTGTTTGATCGCAGGAATTGTAGCGAAAACGTTTGCGTAGTGCTCGTAAATTTTCCTGCCGATGATGTCCTGTGGATAACTTAGTGCATAACCGGGTATAAACCGGGGTTTTGCTGTGGAATGCAGCAAACGGTGTTTTTTGTTGAAAATAGCAGTTGCGGCGGCGGCGCAACTGCCTATAATGCGCCTCCATCGACACGGAACATAACAATCGCTTTGCAGCGTTATCCGTGTGACAGAGAAAAAACCTGAAAATTAGGGTTGACTCTGAAAGAGGAAAGCGTAATATACGCCACCTCGAGTTAG
>NZ_JBXUGO010000029.1:0-26062 GCF_057180565.1 Serratia sp. HNCC26DJ244
TTAACTAATACAACTAAAGAGCGGTTTATCTTGTGGTGTAATGTTGAGATCCCATTGTTTTTAGCAGAGAAAACCGCACTGGGTGTGATGTTGTGAGGTTCGTAAAATTGGGTCGGGTTAGCGCCCAAGCAATTTGAAGTAACAAGGGTATAGATTATTTGCCAGTTCATTCGGATTTCCTGCAGATAGCAACCCATTTGCATACATTACCGATTGCTTTACACTGGGCAACTGTCGTCGTTGTTTTTACCCCCGAACGCCAAGAAGCAAAAGGTCAAAAAGGATGTCTTCACCTGCTGTCACCGCCAAAGCCTCTTCCACCTTGATACCGGTGTGTTTACTGATTATCGCCATGATCTCAATTCAGAGTGGCGCTTCGCTAGCCAAAACGATTTTTCCACTGATTGGTGCTCAAGGTGTCACCACCCTGCGTTTAGGCATTGGTACCCTGATACTGTTTATTATTTTCCGCCCGTGGCGCATGAAGTTTGACGCGGGTAGCCGGTTGCCGCTGTTGATTTATGGCTTGTCACTGGGGGGGATGAATTACCTGTTTTACCTTTCGTTACGTACCGTACCCTTGGGTATTGCGGTCGCTCTGGAGTTTACCGGGCCATTGGCGGTGGCGATGTTCTCTTCCCGCCGCCCGATTGATTTTGTCTGGGTGCTGTTGGCAATTGCCGGGCTGTGGTTTTTGCTCCCTCTCGGCCATAACATGGGTCAAATTGATCTTCTGGGTGCCCTTTGTGCGCTGGGGGCTGGTGGCTGCTGGGCCATTTATATTCTCTCCGGCCAGAAAGCCGGCGGAGACCACGGGCCAGGCACGGTAGCGGTTGGCTCATTAATCGCCGCGTTGGTGTTTTGCCCACTGGGTGCCTGGCAAACCGGCAGCGCACTGCTGAATGTCGATGTGCTCCCCGTGGCCTTGGGGGTGGCCATTCTCTCTACCGCGCTGCCTTACTCGTTAGAGATTATCGCGCTACCTCAAATCCCGGCACGAACCTTTGGTACCTTGATGAGCCTGGAACCTGCCTTGGCCGCCCTTTCGGGGATGATTTTCCTTAATGAACTTCTTACCCCAATACAATGGCTGGCAATGGCTGCCATTATGGTGGCATCGATGGGTGCCACATTGACCATCAAGCCGAAACCGACGATAGAGAGTCTCTCGTAGCGCTCTTCAAGTCGCAAGGTAATGCGATGGGCGCTGCGGCTTGAATAAACTTGGATATATCCCCTTCGCCAATCAAACTGCTGCGGTGTTGGCTACACTTGTTCGCCCCGGTCACATAGTTATCTATGCTCCCGGGGACTTACTCGTTTGCCGCCTAGCTGCAACTTGATTGCACTTGGGTATATACTCTTTACTGTTTTTGAATCACTATTTCATTTTTCATTATGGAGAATCAGGATGATATACGGCAGTTTAAGCAATCACCATTTCGAGCAAGCACTCTCACCAGTCCTGGTTTCGATTATCGAGAAAGTGCGTCAGTACGATTTTGCCAATTTGTCTTTGGGTCGCCATGACATTGATGGCGATAACGTGTTTATGAATGTGATGGAACTGACCACCAAGCCAGCAGAAAGTAACCGTGCGGAAATCCACCACAAGTATCTCGACATCCAGATCCTGATCAGTGGCGAGGAGCGGTTTGATTTTGGCCTACCTGGCTGTTGGGATAACAGCGACCCTTATAATGAAAGTAAAGACCTGCAAATGCTGGATATCGCGCGCGGCCAGCAAACACTGAACCTGACTCCAGGTATGTTCATCATCTTTTTCCCACAGGAAGCGCACAAACCGGGTTGCCAAGTGGCCGAAGCTCAAAGCATCAAAAAAGCGGTGGTTAAAGTTCGCTACGATTTACTGGATTAAACAGACCCGATTTCATTCAAGTTGCGCTCACTGGGCAACTTGAATGAATACCCCCTTTCCTATCCCATCTCTTGCCAACCAACCTCACCATTTTGCACCAAATAGCCACACGTTATAGATTAAAAATTGGATTTAGTTATCAAAAATAGATTTTAATGTTAATTAAAGGTTGTTTTTTTATCTATTTCTTGATTAATGGTAAGTCTATTGCACCACTACTGGGGTTTTGCACTATTTTGGTGCCCAATGATAAGGCGTCAGAATAGTAATTTTCACTCTGAATACAACATCACCGCATAACCCTTTGCTTTTTAAATGATTGCAACCTTGGCACGATTCTTCCATGGCACAATCTGCAATATAAAAAATGGGTCATCAACAACCTATCAAGGAACTCCTGTTATGAAGTCTATTTTTAAAGTTTCGTTAGCTGCACTTTCTCTCGCCTTCGCCGTTAGCGCCAACGCCGCCGATAAACTGGTGGTCGCCACCGATACCGCTTTCGTACCGTTCGAATTCAAACAAGGTGACCAATACGTTGGTTTCGATATTGACTTATGGGCGGCGATCGCCAAAGAACTGAAGCTGGATTACACCCTGAAACCTATGGATTTCAGTGGCATTATTCCTGCACTGCAAACCAAGAATATCGACCTGGCGCTGGCCGGTATCACCATTACCGATGAACGCAAAAAAGCGATTGATTTCTCTGACGGCTATTACAAAAGTGGCCTGTTGGTGATGGTTAACGCTGACAATGACAGTGTGAAAAGCATTAGTGATCTGGATGGCAAAGTCGTCGCAGTGAAAAGCGGCACCGGTTCAGTCGATTACGCCAAGCAACACATCAAAACCAAAGACCTGCGCCAATTCCCTAACATCGATAATGCTTATATGGAATTAGGTACCCAGCGTGCTGACGCCGTACTGCACGACACGCCAAATATCCTCTACTTTATTAAAACCGCCGGTGCTGGCAAGTTCAAAACCGTTGGCGAATCACTGGAAGCGCAACAGTATGGTATTGCCTTTCCAAAAGGGAGTGATGAGTTGCGGGGCAAAGTGAACGCTGCGCTGAAAACGCTGCATGAAAACGGCACCTATAACGAAATTTATAAAAAATGGTTTGGTAGCGAACCTAAATAATTGATGAAAAGCTGATTCAAGCTGCGGTTGGTCAAGGCAGATCCCAGTATCTGCCCTGACCTTATCTATACCGCTGCAGCTTGAATAATGGCTAACTATGGGACATCTGTTCCCACCCTGCTTTATCTGCCCCCCTTATTTGGGGCCCCGGGAGAAATACCATGCAGTTCGACTGGAGTGCCATCTGGCCCGCCATCCCTCTTTTATTAGAAGGCGCCAAAATGACCCTGTGGATATCCGTCCTCGGTCTGATTGGTGGCCTGTTTATCGGCCTGGTTGCCGGCTTCGCCCGTACCTACGGCGGCTGGATTGCCAACCATGTTGCGTTGGTTTTTATTGAAGTGATCCGTGGTACGCCCATTGTGGTGCAAGTGATGTTTATCTATTTCGCTTTGCCCATGGCCTTCAACAGTTTACGTATTGACCCTTTCAGTGCGGCAGTAGTGACCATCATGATTAACTCGGGCGCTTATATTGCCGAGATCACCCGTGGTGCAGTGCTATCTATCCACCAAGGCTTCCGCGAAGCGGGATTAGCGCTGGGGCTGTCACGCCGTGAAACCATCCGCTACGTAATTATGCCGCTGGCACTGCGCCGTATGTTGCCTCCATTGGGTAACCAGTGGATCATCAGTATTAAAGATACTTCGCTGTTTATTGTCATCGGTGTTGCCGAACTGACCCGTCAAGGTCAGGAGATTATTGCGGGTAACTTCCGTGCTCTGGAAATCTGGAGTGCGGTGGCGGTTATGTATCTGCTGATTACTCTGGCGCTGAGCTTTGTTCTGCGTCGTCTGGAAAGAAGGATGAAAATCCTGTGATTGAATTTAAAAATGTCTCCAAGCACTTTGGTCCCACCCAGGTGCTACACAATATCGACCTGAAAATTAACCAAGGTGAAGTGGTGGTGATTATCGGGCCTTCGGGTTCCGGCAAATCCACTTTGCTGCGTTGCATCAACAAACTGGAGGAGATCACCAGCGGCGATCTGATTGTTGACGGCCTGAAGGTGAATGACCCGAAAGTGGATGACCGCAAGATCCGTCAGGAAGCCGGGATGGTATTCCAGCAATTCTATCTGTTCCCCCATTTGACCGCCCTGGAAAATGTCGCCTTTGGCCCCATCCGGGTTCGTGGTTTAAAAAAGGTGGATGCTGAAAAGCTGGCACGGGAATTATTGGCCAAGGTCGGGCTGGCTGAACGTGCCCATCATTACCCTTCTGAACTCTCTGGTGGGCAGCAGCAGCGGGTAGCCATTGCCCGGGCATTGGCCGTCAAACCCAAGATGATGTTGTTTGATGAACCCACCTCGGCACTGGATCCTGAACTGCGTCATGAAGTGTTAAAGGTGATGCAGGACTTGGCGGAGGAAGGCATGACCATGGTGATCGTCACCCATGAGGTTGGCTTTGCCGAGAAAGTCGCCTCCCGTCTGATCTTTATCGACAAGGGCCGGATCGCTGAAGATGGCAACCCCCATGAGTTGATCAATGACCCACCAAGCCCGCGCTTGCGTGAGTTTTTGCAACACGTTTCCTGATTGATATCACCCCATCCGTTGCCGCTAGAAAAGATGTGCTAAGCGCATTTTCCTCTTCGGCAATGGATGGGTCACCATCCCTGTCGCCATTTTGGCTATATCCTTCATCCTTCATCCTTCATCCTTCATCCTTCATCCTTCATCCTTCATCCTTCAAGCAACACTAACAGCAAAAAAGCCAGCAAGCTGCTTGCAGTCAACAGTAAAACGGTCAAAATAAGGCATTATTCCTGCTTGATAAAAACAGTTATGCATAGCAAACCCTATTATTACTACGAACCTGCCTCCGGGCATGGTCTCGCACACGATCCGTTAAACGCCATTATCGGCCCACGGCCAATCGGCTGGATCTCATCACTCAGCGCTAACGGCCAGCGCAATCTGGCACCCTATAGCTTCTTCAACTGTTTTAATTATCATCCGCCGCTCATCGGCTTTGCCAGTGTCGGCTGGAAAGACAGTGTCGCCAACATTGTGGAGACCGGTGAATTTGTCTGGAACTTAGCCACTCGCCCGCTGGCAGAAGCCATGAACAATAGTTCAGCGTCATTACCCCGTGGGGAGGATGAATTTGCTTTTGCTGGGTTGACCGCCATCCCGGGGCAAAAGGTCAAGGCAGAACGGGTGGCAGAAAGCCCGGTAAACTTTGAGTGCCGGTTAACCCAGTGTATCCAGTTGCAAACCGCTAATAGGGAAAACCTGGAGACCTGGCTGGTGTTGGGGGAAGTGGTAGCCGTACATATTGCTAGCCACTTACTGGATGAACAGGGTCTCTACCAGACCGCAGCGGCACAGCCGATATTCCGGGCTGGTGGTCCTACCGCCTATTACGGGATCTCTGAACAACACCGGTTTGATCTGGTACGCCCTGATGCACGCAAATCGTAAAGCCATCGCTATACTCGTCGCCTATGAAGCTGCAGCGGTGTTGGCCACACTCGTTCACCCTAGTCACATAGTTATCTATGCTCCTAGGGCCTCACTCACTTGCCGCCTACCTGCAACTTCATTGAACTTGAGTATAAATAGCCCATAGCCGGTTTATCGACGCCGCCGCTCAATCTCCGCCGCCAACTGCTGTTGTGCGGCATCACCCGCACCGAGTGCGGCGACCACCCCATTGATATCAGCACTATTGCGGTTCTGGCTCATTTTCCATTTACCCTCACGCCGGGTAACGGTGATTTCAACTCCGACAATCGCTTTCATCATGGCTGAAAGATAATCCGCTGGCGCATCTTCAACCTGCCAGGGTTGCTGCTGCTTCGCTTCCTGTTGCGCGGTTAACGCAACCAGTTGTTGGTGCAGCCAGCCTGCCTGTTCTATCACCTTGGGGATGCCCCACATCTGCACCATCGCATAATTCCAGGTAGGAACCACTTTCCCTGTCTGGCGTTTGGTTTCATACCAACCTGGCGAGATATAGCCTTGTGCCCCCTGAAATACCACCAAGCATTCCTGCGCTGATTGCAGTAGTTGCCAATGGGGATTGGCGCGTGATAGATGCGCTCGCAGTATGACCTGCCCTTGATCATCACGATCAACCAGAAAGGGAACCGGGTCTGCCAGCAACCCAAGGGAACTCTGATTGATCAGCAAACCTAAAGGATTGGCGCGCACTAATGCCAATTGGCTGGCTAAGTCGTCTTCACGGAATGCGGCTGGTTGATACATAGGGTGTCAATTCCTTAACGTTGTAGAGGATACTTAGGATGAGTCCCAATTTACCTGATGGTGGCAGTGCAGTAATATAGCGCGTAACTAGCCAATTTACGCCCATCACTCCCTCACCTAAATGAGCTGAGTAGAGAAATTTATCTCGAATTACATAGGTTAAAAAATGGAAATTTATATAGGCCTGGCTGTTATTGCCGTTGTACTTCTCTGGGTAATCATCACCTATAACCGCTTTATCTCCCTACGCCGTTTCAAAGACGAAGCTTGGAGTGGCATTTCAGTACAACTGAAACGCCGTCATGACTTGGCCCCTAATCTGCTCAGTTTGGTGAAGCGTTATGCGCAGCACGAAAAAGAGTTACTGGAAGAGATTGCTCGTCAGCGTAGTAATCTCACTGGCAGCCCGAGTCAAATTGCCGAAGATGAGCGGCAGTATTCAGGGACTCTGGGGCGTATCTTCGCGCTGGCGGAAGCTTATCCGGAACTGAAAGCCAATGAGAACTTTCTCTCTCTGCAACAGACCCTGGCTGAAATAGAAGAGCAACTGCAGATGGCGCGCCGCTATTTCAACGGTACCGTGCGCGATTTAAATATCCTGGTAGAGTCCTTCCCCAGTTTGCTGTTGGCCCGTTTGTTCAATTTTAAAACCGAAGCGTTTTTCGAACTCGACAACCCTGAAGATGCTAGCGTACCTAGGATGGATTAAAAATGGCAAGGTTGCCTGGTAAGTTATTATATGCTGTCTGCCTATTATGGAGCTTGGCCATTGGCTCAGTGTTAGCCAGTGACGTTCTTATCTCGGTCCCGGATAGGCAAACGGATTACACCACCGCCATTCAGGCAGCGGATAGCGCTTCAGACTCTCAATCTGTCTATGAGCATATTCTTGCTTTTGATGCCCATGCTCGCTTAAACAGTGATGGCAGCATGGTGATGCGGGAAAATATTAAGGTGCAAGCCCTCGGGCAACAGATCCGTCGGGGGATTTTCCGTACCCTGCCATTACGCTGGGATCGGCAAGATGGCAAAATTTTCAGCGTTGACTATCAGATAATCCAGGTGTTGCGTAACGGCGTTCCCGAACCTTATAGCGTGGAAAAATCGGGCGAAACCCTCACAGTGCGGATTGGTAGCGCAGAGCAACTGCTGCAACCGGGGGTTTATGATTACGAGATCCAGTATCAGGTCAGTAACCATTTTAGCCGCTTCCCCGAGTGGGATGAACTTTACTGGAACGTCACCGGTAATGACTGGGACTACCCCATCGATAGCGCTAGCTTCCACCTGGAATTACCCGAAGCCCGTTATTATCTGGATAATAGAAAGCGCGATGGCCGTCTACGCACCATTGATATCTATACCGGTGCGTTTGGGGAAAAACAGCATAATGCCCGCATCCTGCCTGATGGCAGTGTGGTCACCTCGCAACCGCTGGCACAAGGTGAAGGGCTGACTGTCGCTTATACCTGGCCCCGCACTATTCTTGCCAATGCGCCGGACCCACAAGCCAGCTCCCCTGTCGCACACTTGCTGTTACCCACCGTAAAAACCTCTGCGCTCTGGATACCGGTGTTGTTACTTATCGGTTACTGCCTGTTTTGGTGGCGCAAAAATGTGACCGTTCCCGGGTTAAAAATGCCAGCGGTCGTGCCGCTGTTTGAGTTACCCACGGCGTTATCCCCGGGCTATTTACGCTATATCGCGCAACGTAGTTATGATGATATTGCGTTCAGTAGTGATCTGCTCAACCTGGTTGCCAAACGTGGCATTGCTCTTAGCCAAAAAGAGGGGAAATCTTCAGGTTGGGGATTTTTTAAACGGTTGGCAAAACCAGAGCAATGGCTATCGCTGTTACCTAATGCTGGCAATACGCAGTTAAATAGCAACGATAAGCAATTGTTGAACACCCTGTTTGCTGGTGACCGCAAAAATATTAATCTCAGTGTGGCCTACCAACGCCCGATGCAGAATGCCCGTATCTGGCTAGAAGAGTGCTGTACAAAACAGGAACCACAGCTTTTCACTCGGTTAGGGAAAGCGGTACGGCGGGCTGTCTATATTCTATTGCTGATCCCTCTCATATGCGGTTTGTTGTTCAACCCTGGCGTCGCCATAGTGACCGCTTTCGCCTTATTAATTCTACTGTTGGGGTTAACCCTGCTTTCTCTGCCACTGATGATGTTGTTCAGGCCAAGCTCAGTAATCAGCGATAACAAAGGTCGCATCCTGTTTTTTATCTTCTTTACGATCTTCGGGCTAGGCGTTATTTCCTTCAGTGCTGGCATGATGTTCTTCGTGCTGGATGCCACCCAATACCCTGCGGGTTATATTGGCGCGCTGTTGGCGTCCATTCTGCTCTGTCTGATCTTTCTCTGGTGTATCCCTCGTTATACACAGCAGGGGTTGAATGACTTGGCGATAGCCAAAGGACTCAAACTCTACCTGGGTGCGGCAGAGAAATACCGTTATCAATCTCTTTATCCACCGGATCAATTGGTGTCGCATTTTGAAAGACTGTTACCTGTGGCCTTGGCCCTCGGCGTGGGTAAAACCTGGGCCAATACCTTTGCCCAGTATCTGATCGCGACCGGCGCTATGTCCGAGGTGTTTACCCCTACGGATTGGGATAACCTGCATAGGTTCAACCGAGATTGCAGTTCATCCTCCAAAGCGACACCCAGCCCTAGCAGTGGCTCGAGATCATCAAGATCCAGCTCTAGTGGCTCCGGCTCTTCGGGGAGGGGTTCTTCCGGTGGCGGCTCGGGCGGTGGCGGCGGCGGTGGCTGGTAATTGGCATTCCGCTCAGACGTTAACTGATTAAAATAATTGGGTGATATCGCCAAGTTGCAGACAGTAAACCATTTAAATAGCGCTGCAACTTGGATTATTTTGACGAGATGCCGCTTTAAAACTGCGGCTTTTCTCAAGCTTGAAGACACGCAGTTAAACAGGATGGATAACGAATGTCAGCATGGTTTAGTCAGTTATTATATGGTCTCTGCCTGTTATGCAGCTTGACCATTGGGCCTGCTTTAGCCGCTGATGTTAATATTTTGGCTCCACACAGCTCAATTCAGATACCCGAATACGCATCTGAGTCTAATTCGAGCTATGAACATATTCTCTCTTTTGACGCCCGTGCTCGTTTCAATCCCGATGGCAGCATGGTGATGCAGGAGAATATTAAGCTACAAGCCCTCAGGCAACAGATCCATCGGGGGATTTTCCGTACTCTGCCATTACGCTGGAACCGGCAAGATGGCCAACTGTTCAACGTTGACTATAAGATAATCCAGGTGTTACGTAACGGCTTTCCCGAGCCCTATAGCCTGGATAGAACCAATGAAACGCTCACAATACGCATGGGTAGCGCAGATCGACTGTTGCAACCCGGTGTCTATAACTATGAGATCCAGTATCAGGTCAATAACCATTTTAGCCGTTTCCCCGATTGGGATGAACTTTACTGGAATGTCACCGGTAACGGCTGGGCCTACCCCATAGATAGCGCCAGCTTCCAGCTGGAATTACCTGAAGCCCGTTATTATCTGGATAATAAAGGCCGGGATAGCCGTCTACGCACCATTGATGTCTATACCGGTACCAAAGGGGAAAAACAGCATAATGCCCACATCCTGGCAGACGGTAGTGTGGTTACCTCGCAACAACTGGCGCAAGGTGAAGGGTTGACTGTCGCTTATACCTGGCCCGGTTCTATTCTGGCCACTGCACCAACCCCACAAGCCAGTTTACCTTTAGCACACTTGTTTTTGCCTACGCTAAAAACCGCAGTGCTATGGATACCCGCGTTATTACTGCTCGGTTACTGCCTGTTTTGGTGGCGTAAAAACGTGTCCGCTCCCGGGTTAAAAATGCCAGTGGTCGTGCCGCTGTTTGAGTTACCTGCAACACTATCACCCGGTTATCTGCGTTATATAACTAAGCGTGCCTATGATGATATTGCGTTCAGTAGTGATCTGCTCAACCTGGTTGCCAAACGAGGTATCGCTCTTACCCAAAAAGGGGACCCATCCGCCGCAAGTGAGGCTTTAAAAACCAGTTCAAATAACGAGCAATGGTTGTCCCGTTTACCCGAGGAAGGCAATAAGCAGTTAGATAATAACGATAAGTTGTTACTGAAGATGCTATTTCCAGGCAAGAATAAAAATCTTAATCTCAGTGTGGCCTATCAGCGCCCAATGCAGAATGCCCGTCTCTGGCTAAAAGAGCGCAGCGAAAAACAAAAACCGCAACTTTTCAATCCAGTCGGTAAATCGGTACGACGCGCTATCTACATCCTATTACTGAACCCGGTTATTTGCGGGGTGTTTTTCGACCCGGGTATCGCAATGAAAAGCACGTTCTCCCTATTATTTCTACTGTTGGGGCTAGCGGTGCTTTCTGTGGCGCTGAAGATGTTGTTCAGGCTCGGCACAATAATCAGCGACCCAAAAGGTAGCATCCCTGTTTTTATTCTTGTTCTTCTTGTTCTTCTTTTTATCATTTGTATGATCGTCGGGCTGAGTCTGACCTTCACCAGTGGTAGCGCGATGCTCGAGATGCTATCTCTCAGCCAATTCCCTGCGGGTTACATTGGCGCTCTATTGGTGTCCAGCATTCTGTGTGCGAGCTTTTACTGGTTTATCCCTCGTTACAGCCAAAAAGGGTTGAATGACCTAGCAATAGCCAAAGGGTTAAAACTCTACCTGAGTGCGGCAGAAAAATACCGTTATCAATCCCTTTACCCACCGGATCAGTTGGTGTCTCACTTTGAAAGGCTGCTACCGGTAGCCCTGGCGTTAGACGTCGGTAAAACCTGGGCTAATACTTTTGCCCAGTATCTGATCGCTACAGGAGCCATGTCCACCCTGTTTGACCCGACGAATTTGCATAGCCTGCACCATTTCAGCCAGAGCTGCAGTTCATGCTCCAGCCCAACACCCGGCACCAGCAATAGTTCAGATTCATCAGGTTCGAATTCATCAAGTTCAAACTATAGTGGTTCAGGCTCTTCGGATGGGGGTTCGTCCGGTGATGGAGCAGGTGGTGGTGGCGGCGGTGGTGATAGTGGCGGCGGTGATGGTGGCGGTGACTAATCATACCCGTGACGGCAATACGTTAAATGATTAAAATAATTGGGGAATGTTCCCAAGTTGCGGGCAATAACAGCTTTGAATTGCGCTGCAACCTGAATGTTTTTGATGAAATCACTTTTAAGACTACAGCTCTTTTCAAGCTTGCAGATACGCGGCTAAACAGGATGGATTGAAAAATGGCAGGATGGTTTAATCAGTTATTATGTGGTACCTGCCTATTATGGAGCTTGACCATTGGGCCCGCTTTAGCCACTGATGCGGCTGTTTTAGTTCCACGCAGCTCAATTCAGTCACCCGAGAATGCGTCTAAGTCTAATTCGGGCTATGAACATATTCTCTCTTTTGATGCCCATGCTCGCTTCAACAGTGATGGCAGTATGGTGATGCAGGAGAAGATTAAGGTGCGAGCCTTAGGGCAACAAATCCGTCGGGGGATCTTCCGTACCCTGCCATTACGCTGGGACCGGCAAGATGGCAAAATTTTCAGCGTGGATTATCAGATAATCCAGGTGTTACGTAACGGCGTCCCCGAACCTTATAACTTGGAACAAACGGGCAAAACCCTCACAGTACGGATTGGTAGCGCGGAGCAACTGCTGCAACCGGGGGTGTATAATTATGAGATCCAGTATCAGGTCAGTAACCATTTTAGCCGCTTCCCCGAGTGGGATGAACTTTACTGGAATGTCACCGGCAACGACTGGGCTTATCCTATCGACCGCGCCAGCTTCCATCTGCAATTACCCGATGCCAGCCACTATCTGGATAATAAAGGGCGGGATAGCCGTCTACGCACCATTGATATCTATACCGGTGCCAGAGGGGAAAAACAGCATAATGCTCAAATCCTGGCAGACGGTAGTGTGGTTACCTCGCAACCACTGGCACAAGGTGAAGGGCTGACGGTTGCTTATACCTGGCCCGGTTCTATTCTGGCCACGGCGCCAGCACCACAAGCCAGTTTACCTTTAGCGCACTTGTTGTTACCCACCGTAAAAACCTCTGCGCTATGGATACCGGTGTTGTTACTTATCGGTTACTGCCTATTTTGGTGGCGCAAAAATGTGACCATTCCCGGGTTAAAAATGCCAGCGGTAGTGCCACTGTTTGAGTTACCTGCAACGCTATCACCAGGTTATCTGCGTTATATAACTAAGCGTGCCTATGATGATATTGCGTTCAGTAGTGACCTGCTCAATCTAGTTGCCAAACGTGGTATCGCTATTACCCAAAAAGGGGATCAATCCGCCGCAAGGAAGGCTTTTAAGAACAGTTCGAAAAACGATCTATGGTTATCGTGTTTACCCGAAGAGGGCAATACGCAGTTAGATGAAAACGATAAGCTGTTACTGAAGATGCTGTATCCAGGCAAGCGTAAAAATCTTAATCTCAGTGTGGCCGAGCAGAGCCCGATGCAGAATGCCCGTAGTTTACTGCAGGAACGCTGTGAAGAGTGGCAAGAAAACTTGTTCAATCGCTGGGGTAAACCCGTAAGGCGCAGTATCTACATCATGCTGCTGATACCGGCGATTTGTGCGGCATGGTTTACCCCTTTGGTGGCGATAGTTACCCTCTTTGCCTTATTTTTTCTATTGTCTGGTTTAGCACTATTCGCTTTGTTCCGTGGTTTGTTACTCAGTAGTGGAAAAGTAGGCATTCTCATTCCGATCTTTTTTTCCTCTACTGGCCTGTTGGCTATCTTTGCCAGCGGAATTTTTATGTTTGCTATGGTGCCATTAGCGCAATTCCCCGCTGGCTATATGGGGCCGCTGTTGGTGTCCTGCATCCTGTGTCTGCTTTTTTTCTGGCGTATCCCTCGTTATACCCAGAATGGGTTGAATGATCTGGCGATAGCCAAGGGGTTAAAACTCTACCTGAGTGGGGCAGAAAAATACCGTTATCAATCACTTTACCGCCAAGATCAGATGGTGTCCCATTTTGAAAGGTTGCTACCTGTAGCCCTGGCGCTCGGGGTAGGTAAAACCTGGGCCAATACTTTTGCCCAGTATCTGACCTCTACGGGTGCCATCTCCGAGGTATTTGACCCGACGAATTGGCATAACCTGAGCCATTTCAGCCAATCCTGCAGTTCATCCTCGAGTTCAACATCCAGTAGTCGTTCTGGCTCATCAGGTTCTGGCTCTTCAGGTAGGGGGTCTTCCGGTGGCGGCTCGGGCGGTGGTGGTGGTGGTGGCTGGTAACAGCTGTTATGTCATTACAACTTAACGGCGGCGGCGAGCAAACGGGTTTTTACGCTTACTCTCTTTCTTCGCCGCTGCCGCAGCAGACTTCAGTGCTGCCTGATGCGCTTTATCCGCCGGTGGCACTTCACGCTGTTCGATGGGGAATACCGGGAGTGCCGCTAACAGTCGTGGACCGTAGTTTTTGGTCAGCAAACGGCGATCATAAATCACAATTTCTCCATGGCACTGATTACTGCGGATCAAGCGCCCCACCTGTTGGATCAGGTTAAACGAGGCACTAGGCAGGCTTTGTACTTCAAACGGGTAACGGTTAAGTGACTTCAACCACTCCCCTTCGGTGAGGATCACCGGGCTGTCGATAGGTGGAAAAGCGATTTTATGAATATGCACCTGGGTCAGCAGTTCCCCCTTTAGATCCAGCCCTTCAGCAAATGACTGTAACCCGACCAATACGCTGGCGGTGCCTTGCGCTACCCGCTTACGGTGTTCCTCCACCAATCGGTAACGCGGTTGATCCCCCTGAACCAACAACATCAGGCGCAGGTCAGTGACATAGCTGAGGAATGTCTGCATCGCACGGTGGCTGCTGAACAGGATCAGCATCCCTTTGTGTTTCCCACTGGCCTGCTCACCACGGAAAAACCGCGCCATCTCTTCCAGATGCTCCGCTTCATTGGCGATTGCCGGTTCAAAACGCATGGTGGGAATAACAATTTTGCCCTGCTCAATATGATTGAAAGGCGATGTCAGCAGTTCAAAACGATCCCCAGCGGCTTCGCTCAAGCCACTCATCTCCTGTAGGCGCGAAAAGCTATTGAGTGAACGCAATGTGGCGGAGGTAACCACCACATGAGGTACCTTGCGCCACAGTAACTTTTCCAGTTGGTCACTGACGCGGATCCCCACGCAGTGCAGATACAGATGTGTGACATTATCTCGCAATTCACGGGTCACCCATTTAGAGATCGGCGCATTGGACGATTTCTCCATCGCCGCCAAGCGCCACAATTTACTCATCGCTTCCAGATAACCGTGGGTACGGCTCATTTGAATAATGGCTCGATGCAACCGCACAATATCGTGCTTACCGGTCTGTTCGGTGAGGTCGTTAAGCATAAACTCTGCTAACCCACACAATCCATCGGTCAATTTAAATAGGCGTGCACAAAGCTCCACCAGCGGTGCGGGGAGTTGCCCCATCTCAAAACGATACTCGGCATTGCTGCTGTCTGGCGGCAGAAACGCACTGACCTGATGCTCAACGTTCTGAATCAGTTCGCGCAACTCTTCACAGTGATTCTTCAAGCGCTCGCTATTGGCTAATCCTGGTGGGTTCTTGGGTTGGTATTGGGCAATGCACTGTTCCACCTGGCGCATTATCATATCCAACTGCGAGTTATTCCACAGTGCGGTGATTTCGCCATCAATTTCCAGTGCATCCCGCGCCACCTCTGGTAAGTGGTGGCCTTCATCCAACACCAGCAGCAACTCTTTAGCCGGGGGTAATACTGACTCGGTTTCCAGCGCAGCCATCACCAACGCATGGTTAGCCACCACGACATCCGCAGTTTCAATCTCTTTACGGGCAATATAGAACGGGCATTCTCGAATGTAGTAACAATTACGCCCCAGGCAGTTGGCCTTATCGGTATTCAGCTTAGCCCACAGCAGATCATCTATAGATTGTTGATAATGGTCACGCAGACCATCCCACTCATGACGACTCAGGGCTTGCGACAATTTCTGGCATAAGGCCAGTTCTTCCCCATTGGAAGGAGCCCGTTCATCGTCATCCAGGTACAGCATCAGATCGCCCTGTTGGGCCACATCGGTGCTCATGGCGGCCAGATTGCGCGGGCAAACATAGCGCCCACGGCCAAATGCCCCAGTAAATTTCAGGTCGGGAATGATCTTTTTCAGTAAGGGGAGGTCTTTACTGTATATCTGATCTTGCAGGGCCACATTCGCGGTGCTGACCACCAGCGGTTTGCTTTGTGCTCGGCCAATGGCGATGCCAGGGATCAGGTAGGAGAGGGTTTTCCCCACCCCAGTCGGCGCTTCAATAGCCAAGTGACGCGGATAATCACCTGCCAGCGTTTTAGCGACTTCAGCAATCATCTGCCGTTGAGGTGCACGGGAAATAAAATCCGGTATTTGCTGCTGCAGGGCTTTGTACCACTGGCTAATCTGATCTTTAATTGCGGAGGTGAGCGCCATTCAACACTTATCTAAACAAAATGATGGCGCTATTGTCCCATATAACACCCATGGCGTCAGCCTGAGTTGATACCCGTCGCCAGAACTATCTGGTCAGTTCTAACCCCCACTGCCATAACTGAATTTTTTCACCAATGTCAGTTCGCCCGGATTACGCATTGGCACAATCACCGTTTCCTGTTTCTCATTGGTGGTGCCCTCTTCTGTCACTATGGTGATCTGCGCGGTGGTCAGTATTTGGTCACCCGCACCACCATAATAGTTGACATAGACCAGATACTGGCCGCTTTGTGGCGTGGGTGAAGAGAAGATTTCTGGGCCGTAGCCGGTGGTGACATCAACATCCAATGCACCACCATTGGTTAAATCGCGACCACCATACCAGGCATGCCCCCCATCAGGCGTCACCACATGAAGGTCAAGGTCGGTATTATCGCTATCCCATGAGAGTACCACCCGCAAACGCGCCGGGATCGCGCCATGCTCTCTTTGTGCATAGAATTGCGTGCGGTGGCTGGCGGTTCGGTCGGGGCTGCGCAGTTCAACACCATTACTGCCCTGCGGAAAGATATAGGGGCGACTAAAGCTGCCATCATCCTGAATTTTTATCGGCATACTGATGCCATTGACGATCAAACGCCCCGGTGGGGTTGTCGTGTTACTGGCCGGTTTAGGGAAATCTTTAATCTGCCCTTTAATCAGCGCTTGTGACGATTGCGTCACCGGTGAGTTGACCGATGACGCGGGATAATTAACCTGTTGTGAGAAATCCGCCCCCTCACCAGAAGTGCTATGCCATCCCGCCAGTGGGCTATCAATTTCAACACGCTGCTGGGCCACCACTGCCGTCGCGGTGACCATTAATAATAACGTGCCTGCCTGGCACAACCGATGAATCATCATAGTGATATCCTGAAAAACATATAAACCATTAAGCAAACCCTAGCGACCATTGCCCTATTCCAGTAACAGATGCCGAGCCAACTGCTCTACAAACTCTTCACTCTGCCCATTAGGGTGTGCCGCAAAGGCCAAATGTAAGTATTCATGAGCCAAATCCAACCGATCTTGCAACGAGTAAAGATCACGAACATAGATACGGCCATACATGCGATCAACATGGGGCTTGCCAGAAACTAGCCGACAGACGGTGAACTGTGTCAACGGTGTGTAACCCGGCTGGCTATCAAGCGCCTCGCGCCAGCGTTTCTGTTGCGTTGCCAACCAGGCTTCGGCTTGCGGCATCGGTTGACAGGCTACTTCCGGTTTATCCCAACGCGCCAGATTGGCGCGTGGGTAGGCGTGAGCCAAAATGGCATCATAACGCATCCCCTGCTGGGCCTGAGCCACCGCCTGTTGCCACGACAAACGGTTCTTACCCGGTTGATCGAGATGATAAGTGACCGGTGCTCCCACCAGTATCAAATCGTTGCTCCAGCCGACCACGTCACGCATTGCTGCGGTGGCCGGTTGTGGCGCAACACGCTGGCTGGCACTGCTGTCACTGATGGCCAGGCACTCTCCGCTACGGCTGGCGTTTTGCAGCAGGTAACTGCGGATCACTACCGCCAACGCTTTTGCCGCCTCAACCGGTTGCGCCGCTGCCTCACGCTGCAGCACCCTGGCGACATACTCCTCCCGCTCCAGGTGGGCCAGTAAGGTCAATTTCCCCTGTTCTGTATGTAGGTAAAGTTCCCCCTGGCTCTCAATAGCGAGGCGATTACCATTACTAAATTCAACCTGATAGCGCCCTTGCAACCTGCCAGGTGCCACCGCAGCTTGCTCACCACTTCTGCGTATCGCCGCTATGGGATAACGCTCAAACATGTTGACTTCAACACAACCTTGCGAGTCTATCGGTTGTGCCTGCGGCAAAACATTATTCAGCACCGTGGCGTAATTTTTCAGCACCGTCTTACTGGTACCCGGAGCTTGCGCCCATACTGGGGTACCATCGATCAACCAGCCAGCAAATCCCCCCTGGCGCAGTTGTGGATCATGCTCATCCCGCCAGCTCCAGGTTTTTATCCGTAAGCGGCTTCCCAAAGCACCAATCAGTGGATCCTCCTGATTGAGGAGGACATCCAACAACAGATTGCGTGCCTGCTGCTGAGCCGGCAAGGTGGCTAAAACCTGTAATAATTCAACCACCGTGACCCGAGTGTCGGGCTGCAACTGGGCCAAATCCTGTAACCAGGCCGGGCTATGTTGTGTTTGCCAATAATTCGCCCATTTTTGCGCATCAAGTTGCAAACGCTGAGGCGCAAAATAGAGACTGCAGGACCGCACTAACGCCTGGTCGCGGGTCACTTTTTTGCCTAGGTCACAGCAATAAATCTCTTCCTGCGGCTGGCTACCGTCACAGCGGTAATCTGGCTCATGTTGCTGGGTATCCACCAGATACGCATAGACAAAAAGCTTCCAGATACTCCCCAGTGGTGTGGTGACTGTGGTAGATAGCGGCTGCCGGGCAAGCTGCTGTTGCTGGTTAAGGATCAGCAGTTGCCCCTGCTGATCCTGCTGCAATGCCAGTTGCAACCGGGGCTCAGCCCCGAGCGCAACAAACGGCAACAGTAGCAACCAGCACCAGCGCCACATCTATTCCACCGTCACTTTCTTCAGACCACGGCTGTTTTCCAACGCCGCATCCTGTGGGGCATACATGCGCGAATAACGTATTGGCGGCAGCAAGAACTCCCCTTTCTGCGAGAAACGCACCAGATGCCGATAAACCTTGCTCTCCACCAACTCATCTACTGGCACCATATAGGAAAGCTGCCCCATCTCATTGCGGGCCTTTTCCAGCGGTATGCCGTTATTACCCGCCAACCCGGAGACGCTGATGCCCCAAGTGGTTCGCTCAACATCTGCTCCTGGCGGTAATGGCACCTCAAGCTGCATATAATGTTGTGGCGTGTCACTTTTGTTGGTCAGTGTCACTTCATCCAAATAGAGCAGGTCGCTGGAAAGAGGTTCATTCGGGGTTACAGGCAGCGCACTGAACTCAAAGGCTTTATCCCCAGGGACCAATTTTAATAAACGATGGCTGATGCTAACTGGCAGCGGTTGTTTGGCCATATCAGCCCCCGTGGCATTAACGGGCAGGCTAAAGTTAACCGATACCTCTATGGGTTGAGATAATTCAGCAGGTAGCTCAAGGGTCGACACTGGCTGCTTGCCATGCCATTGCCAATAGCGCTCACCCAGGGTGCCTTGTAATTTAGCCCATCCTTCTCCGGGGTTAAATTCCACCGGTGGTAAGGTATTCCCCAGTGAATTATAGAGCCAGGTCAACGCCAAGGCGCGCTCCGGGCCCGCTTGTGATGGCAGCAATTGCGGCAGTAACCAAGCGACTTGCGCCGCATCCGCCCCACTGGTCCGCCAAATTGCCGCATAAGCAAACGGGTGCTGGCTCTGAGCGATAAATTGCTGGCTTTGCTTTAATGCCTGCAACTCCCACTCCTGCAACCGATATCCAGGTGTTTGCTGTAACAGCGAATAGGTCAGCACCCGTGCCACCGCTAACCCCAGTTTTGAATTCGGGGCAGACATAATCAGGCTGTCATCTTCTGTCAGCGCACTGCCCTCAGTCGGTTGAGTATTCGGCAGTGAATCTGCTAACCCTTGCAGCAGGCTGGTGACTGGCAAATGCATCTCCTGGGCAAATGACAGTACCAAGGCACGATGTAGCGCAGGCATCTGATCTGCCTGTTCAGCATAGATATCCAGCAATCGTTGCCAATGGTCTACTGGCAACGCCACCCCCAGCGCCTGGCTGGCATACCAATCCGCATAATAGGCATAAGCCGTCAGGAAGGCATCCGGGTCGCCCTCGCCCCCCCACCAAGTGAATTTGGCTCCAGGCCCCGCCAGTTGCATCAGGCGTTGGCGGTTATTCTGCATAATCTGCCGCATGGTATCGGCTAACTGAGCATTGTCCTTAGCCAAGGTGTTGTAAGCCACGCTCAAAGGTAACAACCGGCTGGCGGTATTGATGACGCCACCAAAGGGTTCATTAAGCAGAGAGTCCAGGCTACTGCGGAACAGTGCTGGGGCATCACCATTGAGGCGTAAGCGAATATCATAAGCCACTGCCGGCAGGTTGAGGTTATTGCTGCCAGCATGCAAGCGGATATCCCGCTGTTGCGGTACTGACCAGTTATCCGCCACGACGTTCAAGTCAACGCTCAAGGTATCCAATACCCGACCATTTTTGACTACCTCAGAGATCCAAGGGCCAGAATGTAGTGCATCTATCGGTTGGCTGACGTAGTTGGCCCCTTCATGCAACGTGACGGTCTGAGTCAGTTGTTGATCACCGTAACGGGTGCGCAACTCCACCGTGGTCGGCTCTTTGCTCTGGCTAAAGATAAATAACCCGGGCTCTGGACGATCCCCTTGGCGGAATTGTGTGGCGCCACTCCATTTCAGATACAGCGGTTTTTCTGAACGGGTAAAGGCCTGTTTCTGCCCCACCTGCCCTTGCTGATTCTGTGCGCGCACGGTAATGCGCCAACGCGTCAGTGAGTCTGGCATCCGGAAGCTGAAAGAAGCCTTACCGTTGGCATCCGTGACGATATCGGGCTGCCAAGCGGCGGTGTCCACATCCTCACGCCGTGGCCGCTCCAACACTTTCACACTGCGATCACTACGGTTAGCGCGCCCTGGGGCGGTTACTGAACCAGACAGTGCCAGATCATAAGCAATAAAGGACAGACTGGCGCTGGTACGCACATTGTTACGCCGCGGGTGATAGAAGAACTGGTCAATCGTTGGGGCAATCTCTGGCTGCAAGGCATAGATCATCTCATCCACCACGCTGACGGTCAGATGCGCAGGCACTGGCTTCCCGTCAAAGCGGGTATCGAGCATCACCTGCACCTGATCCCCCGGCTGATAAACCGCTTTATCGGTCTTGATACCAATATCAATGCTGGGCATCGCTACCTTGATACCGGCATTCTGGAAACTGTATTGCCCACCTTTACTGTACAGCACGGAAAAAGTGAGATTAGGGGCAAAGTTTTTCTGCACCGCAATGCGCGCCAGATATTGGGTCTCATTCAGGCGTTCTAATTTTATCCAATCCGCTCCCTTAGAAAGCAGAGCGGTCTTCTCCACCTGATCACGCTCCAGGGTCAGCAAGGCCTGTTCCACCGGCTCCGGGAAGGTAATTAATGCCTGAGCCACTTCCCCAATCTGGTATTGGCCTTTGTCCATCACGATGTCGACACTGCCTGGCACCGCTTTCTCACCCGGGCCACTGACGGTATGGCTGGTCGCCCCGAGGATCATGCCCTGAGCACTGCGCAAGGTGACGGTATAAGTACCCGGTTTCTGGAACGTGATGGCAAACGGCTGCCCCACCGCCGATAACGGTGCCGAGGTCAGTTGACGATCCTCTAAACGGAGCCATTCATAACTAGCTGCCGTTGACTCACCGCCTTGGATATTGCGATAACTGAAGGTGACTTCATCGCCAACCTGGCTAAAACGCTTAGGCGTAGTGACTTCATAACGTGATGCCCCGCGTTCCACCAAGATCTCGCGGGTGGTCTTCACCCGGAAGGCGGCACCATCGCTGGCAAAAATGGTTAATAGATAGCGGCTCGGTTTATCTACCGCAGGCAGCTCTAATCTGGCATGGCCTTTATCATCAGTGGTCAGTTGTGCCGTTTTAAGCTCAACCGGGAATTTACCCTGATACTGCAGGTCGTTACTCACCATCGACAGTTGTTGGCTATACAGGCTGAGATCAAGACGCGCGTTAACCACCGGTTTGCCGTCCGGGTAGAGCAGCACGATGTCACCCACCACCGGCTCATTGGTGCGGAAATCATTCTTCTCCATCGCCAAGGAGATTTCAAAATGCGGCTTCTGGTAACTGGCGACACGGAATGAGCTGCTGTAGATCTGGTTGTTATAGGCAGAGCGAATTTCATATCCCCCTGCTACTGCATTTTCCGGCAACTGAAAACGTGCCTGCGCCCCAGACTGGCTATCAATCGACAGGTTTAAGGTCTGCAATGGCGAACCATTGGCATCCACTACCGTCAAGGTCATGGGGGCCGATTTGATGGCAACAGAGTCCAACGCGTTCTTAAACTCACGCCCTAATAGTTTGACCTCAACCCAATCCCCCGGCCGGTAGAGTGGCCGGTCAGTAAAGGCGTAGAGTTTGGTGTCATAGATTTCGCTGTCGTAATAGAAGTTTTCAGAAACAAATACCCCGCCTTCACTATCTTGCCCCAGCAAATAAGAGCGTTCTGGCGAGATATGGCTCAATTTCAGCAGGCCATTACTATCTGTTTCGCCACTGGTCAGAATACCGACCCCATCGGTCCACAGAATCTGGCTCCCTCCCGCTGCCTGGCCGTTCTGCCGGTTGGCCGTCCACACCAGCAAGTCATTACCCGAAATTTTGCTCACCGCCACGGTATTGGCAACAAAAACCACCGTGGTGGCGCGATAACTGCCAATCAACGCCTCCACCAGATACAACCCTGGCTGTAACTTGCCCAATGGGATATAAACATTGCCGGGTCGCGGCTCAACAAAACCGCTAGATGAACCCTCCATACTCACCTGCTCCGGTGGCTGGATCGGCTTGGCATCCCACAGTGGATAACGGAACTGGCTAATTAGTGGGAAATTTTTCAGTGGCGCAAATTGCGGCTGAACCGTGAACCGAGAGGGCGCAGTCAAAACATTGCCCACTTTCAGTTCTGGTAAGGCGGTGGTCACTTCCTGGCGGGCATCATAGGAAAAGACACGTTGCATCACACGACGGGATTTGCCATACCAGTTATCCCAAAGATAGGTCAAGGTGTTGGAAAGCCCTTCCCCCTGATATTGGCCTTCCAGCACGATGCGATGCAGATTCTTCTGTTTCTTTAAAAACTCCATCGGCCGTTCGATGCGGTATAAGCGGATATCCACCCCGCCATACTGCTCGGCCTCAAACCGCCGGTAGTCACGGCCAGGGGCCTCCAGACGCACAGTGGCCATTTCATTACTGGCAAAGGTACTGTCAGAAAGCAGAAAAAAGGATTGCTTGGGAATCGAATAGTTACTGTCTGGCAGGCTTTCTTCAGCCTGTAGCTGGCTGAACGGGAGTAACAGCGCCACCCCCAACAAATATTGCCGACATTGGCGTCGCAGCTTATTCATCGTGACAGAAAACCCAGGCGATAAATGCCAATAAAGTTGGGGTTCGATTCGTCGGGTATCCATCGGGTATCCTTCCATTTCATCAATTGTTGCATACTCACTGAACGCATCCCGTTGTCGGTTGGGGTGGTCGTGCCAGTGTGATAGGCGATATAACGCCCCATCCAGATCATAAGATGCTGTTCATCACCCTGATCAAAAAACAATAAATCGCCAGCTTGGGCCTGGTTGATATTGCGACCCACCAGTTGGCTATTAAATTGAATCAGCTTGATGGCGTCCACATAAGGGCCCTGCTTGCCGCCACCTTGTTGCCAGCGCTGAGCAAATTGACGCTGCTGCGGGCTAATCACTAATTCGGGTGGTAGATAGCGGTTAGATACCCCATTGGCACGCAACCATTTACTGTCATGAACTTTCAGGGCTTCATTGGCAGCAAAACGCACTAAGCCTGCACAATCTTGTTGATACCAACGGGCACTTGGCCCCCGGTCCAACTGCTCTTGCGCAATACGCAAAAACCAGGCGCGAAATACCGCTGATTGTTGCGGATCAAGAGGGGGCACTGTCACTTCTGCCTGCCCCCGCCCAACCAGCAACAGCAGCAGAACAGCCAGTAACCCGGTACGGATCCCGGCTATTGTCATAGCCCCTGCCATTTCAGTGGCAACCACTGCCAGTCTTCTTTTACTTCGATATTCGCGGGCAAGACCAACGCATAGGGCTGTTGGCCCGCTAAAGCAGTCAACTTGGGCAGTAACAGTGTTTGCGCCGCATTATAGAAGATCGGCTCCTGGTTTTTAGGCAAGCTGGCGAACGCTTCCTGCTTAAATAGCCCAGACAAGGCATCCGGTGCCATATAAAGCGGAACTATCGCGTCTGCAGGCAACACATCCGCGATGGGGGGAAAGTTCTTATCCAGCGTTTTTAATGCTTTATCAACCAACTTATCATCCAGAGAAAACAGTACCGTTTGACCATGACGTGCCAGACTGACCCGGAAGAAATTGCTACCCAGCAGACGTTGTGGGGCCGAAGAGTCACTGACTGGGTATTGACCATAGCGCGAGCTCACTTCCCGTTGCCAGACGGTCCCTTGCGGGATAGCACGAGAAACCATCTCTACCGGCTCACGCTCTTTGGCTCTGATGGTGGTGTCAAACAGCACCCCAAGCTTGCCATCTATCTCGGCACCTGCGCTGTTCTCCAGACTGCTGACAACCAGTGGGGTATAGAGATGGGAGTCAGGATACCAGCACAAGCCGCTGTTACCACTGATAGCCAAAGGTTGAGTGTCCGTTTTGCTAACAACCTCGGTTTGCTCGCTGATAGCCGCTACCCGTTGCAGCAGGTATTCCGGCACACTTTGCGAAACCGGCAACGCCAGACAGAAACTGGCCCCCATGGGCATACTTTTCCACACTGGCCTGAAATCAAAAGAGGCATTTTCCGCTGTTGATGAACCATTCAGGGCAATGTAGCTGGCCCAGCCCTGGGGTTGCATCTCAAAACGCACACCGGCAAAAGCTGGAACAAAGCGCTGATAGCCAAAACCGAGATAATTGGCACTGACTGAAATTCGATGAGGGATCTTATCCGCTGCTGTCGACTTCTCATCCCCACTGCCATCACGCGCTTTCAAACCAAAGCTCTGCGACCAAAGCGGCGTTCCACTCAGCAATGCGCTGGCGGTCTGGGTGGAATCTTGCGAAGGGGATTGCTGGTCATACAGCATGGCAATATCGGAAAACAGCAGCAGGTTATCGCCATGGCTGGCAAAAAACAGAGGTTTGCTACCATGATACTGCAATTGATAAACCGAGATGGTGTCATTGCCTATTTTAAACGGAGCGAAATCCATGCGCTCAAGTTGCGTATCATCCGCAGCCACCTTGGCTAAGGGCTCCAGCAGGCGCGCCAAACCACTTAACTTAAACACCGCCATATAGTGATCCAGCCTGCCACGTTGGTCATGCCAGAGAGCAATATTGGCTGGTTGGTCAAGTAGCATTTCCAACAGGTTGTCACGTAGTGTCAACTCATGTTCAAAAATAATGCGCCGCAGACTACCGGTAATACCCAGGCGATCAGCATTATTCTGGTAGTAGAACACCAAATCTTCCGTCAGAGTATTGCGCAAAAACGGGATAGCCAGCAGATCTTTCGGCAACTGACTCAGGGATTGGCTTTCGATTAATACATCAGGATGGGCTAGATCGATCTGCAGATCATTATGCCAGACCAATTCTTTAGGCGGGGTAATTTGATGAGGCGCGATTAAAAAATGATGAATACCCCATGCAGCAGCAGAAATTACCACAATAACGCCCACTGCCAAAAATCCGTATTTACTGCGGCGCGGTTTCACCACCGGAGTCACCTTATTGTTATCAATAGTCATTATGGCTGTTCCACACCAGGTATAAACAATTCCCTTGAAAAATAACGCATTCTAGATAGCTGCGCCTAATCGTGCTACAGATGGGTATGATATAGGTTAACTGACCGCCCCGCGCATAAATAATGAGATGGACGCTCCAACTTTTACGGCATCAAAGTGCCAAAATGTGAGCGTAAGAACTCAAAAGGAGCAGCGTCCAAACGGAAGTATCTACTCTTGGTATCGACTTGGCAAAAAATGTTTTCCAGCTTCATGGCGTTGATCACAATGGCAATACGCTCCTTAAGAAAAAACTGACTCGATAAAAATTCGTGCCTTGCGTTATGCAGTTGGAACCTTGCCTTATCGCGATACAGGCCTGTGCGCGCGGTGGCGGACACTCCAATACGTTGAGCGAGCTTAAGTACTTCTTCACGAAAGGCGGGCGTGTGTTGTTTACGGGGCTTGTTTTTCGTTGTTGATGTTTTAGTCATGAGTCATCTCTGGGTTAAGAGTTTGCTCACTTAGTGCCGTGTCCACTATTGCTGGGTAAGATCAGCTATACAAAAAAGCCCACAGTGTTTCCACTGTGGGCTCCCTATTTATTGGTTAGACAATAATTTAGTTATTGCTTAGACAATAATTTGGTTATTTTGCAACAACGTTTCCAGATCAGTATGGACATTAGCCAACGTAATGGCACTGGTAAAGACGTTCGCATTGCCTGAACCATCGCGATCAATACTGATCACC
>NZ_JBXUGO010000030.1:0-24936 GCF_057180565.1 Serratia sp. HNCC26DJ244
TTGTACCGGTGTTGAAATGTTCCGCAAACTGCTGGACGAAGGTCGTGCTGGTGAGAACGTAGGTGTTCTGCTGCGTGGTATCAAGCGTGAAGATATCGAGCGTGGTCAGGTTCTGGCCAAGCCAGGCTCAATCAAGCCACACACTCAGTTCGATTCAGAAGTGTATATCCTGAGCAAAGAAGAAGGTGGTCGTCATACCCCATTCTTCAAAGGTTACCGTCCACAGTTCTACTTCCGTACAACTGACGTAACCGGTACCATCGAACTGCCAGAAGGCGTGGAGATGGTGATGCCAGGTGACAACGTGAACATGAAAGTGACCTTGATCCACCCAATCGCGATGGATGACGGTTTGCGTTTTGCAATCCGTGAAGGTGGCCGTACCGTTGGTGCAGGTGTTGTTGCTAAAGTTATCGCTTAATTGCAGATAATTTTTAAGTAGTTGAATAGGGCACTTATCCAGGTGCCCTTTTTTTATGATTTTTTTTAACTATCAATAAAGATCATGACTCAGCCTTGATTGCATAAATTAGGCCGCAGTAGCAGATAGAGCCATTACCCACACAACAGATTATTGCGCTCCTGCAGTTTGATTGACGTGGGTATAGCACCTTTCATTATGTTAGCGATAAGTCACCATGGTTTTTCCTGTGGTTATATTTCATCCTTGGCTTGCTTCTTACCCTGTTTTGCGTATAATGCGCGGGCCTACCTGATCTTGGTGGCCTGATTTTAGCGAATCAGTCGACTGGCAAGTTCGTTTTGCCTCTCGAACAATACTCCCGATATGGGGGTTATATGTTGACGATTACACTCCCCCATCAATCGAAATGGGTGCGAGGAGTAATTATTTACGTTTATAAATAATTGGAGCTCTGGTCTCATGCAGAACCAAAGAATCCGTATCCGCCTGAAAGCGTTTGATCATCGTCTGATCGATCAATCAACTGCGGAAATCGTCGAGACTGCTAAGCGCACTGGTGCGCAAGTTCGTGGTCCGATCCCGCTGCCAACTCGCAAAGAGCGCTTTACCGTTCTGATTTCTCCGCACGTTAATAAAGATGCGCGTGATCAGTACGAGATTCGCACTCACAAGCGTCTGGTTGACATCGTTGAGCCAACTGAGAAAACCGTTGATGCTCTGATGCGTCTGGATCTGGCTGCCGGTGTAGACGTGCAGATCAGCCTGGGTTAATCAGGTCATTGAGCGATTGAGAGGTTGAAACAATGATTGGTTTAGTCGGTAAAAAATTGGGCATGACCCGCATCTTCACTGAAGATGGCGTTTCTATCCCAGTAACCGTAATTGAAATTGAAGCGAACCGCGTGACTCAGGTTAAAGACCTGGCGAGCGACGGCTACCGTGCCATCCAAGTCACTACTGGTAGCAAAAAAGCTAACCGTGTGACCAAACCGGAAGCGGGCCATTTCGCTAAAGCTGGCGTTGAAGCTGGCCGTGGTCTGTGGGAATTCCGCCTTGCAGAAGGTGAAGAGTTCGCTGCAGGTCAAGATATCAGCGTAGAAATTTTTGCTGATGTCAAAAAAGTCGATGTTACCGGGACTTCAAAAGGTAAAGGTTTTGCTGGCACTGTAAAGCGCTGGAACTTCCGTACCCAAGACGCTACCCACGGTAACTCCTTGTCTCACCGCGTTCCGGGTTCTATCGGTCAGAACCAGACTCCGGGCAAAGTGTTCAAAGGCAAGAAAATGGCTGGCCACCTGGGTGATGAGCGTGTGACTGTTCAAAGCCTGGACGTAGTACGTGTTGACGCTGAGCGTAACCTGCTGCTGGTTAAAGGTGCTGTTCCGGGCGCAACCGGTGGCAACCTGATCGTTAAACCAGCTGTGAAGGCGTAAGGGGATAGCAATGGAATTAGCATTGAAAGACGCGCAAAGCGCGCTGACTGTTTCCGAAACTACCTTCGGTCGTGATTTCAACGAAGCGCTGGTACACCAGGTTGTTGTTGCTTATGCAGCAGGTGCCCGTCAAGGTACTCGTGCTCAGAAGACCCGTGCTGAAGTGACTGGTTCCGGTAAAAAACCGTGGCGCCAGAAAGGTACTGGCCGTGCGCGTTCAGGTTCTGTCAAGAGCCCGATCTGGCGTTCCGGTGGTGTGACCTTCGCTGCAAAGCCACAAGACCACAGTCAGAAAGTAAACAAGAAGATGTACCGCGGCGCGCTGAGAAGCATCCTGTCCGAATTGGTACGTCAAGATCGTCTGATCGTTGTCGAGAAGTTCTCTGTAGAAGCACCTAAAACCAAGTTGCTGGCACAGAAACTGAAAGATATGGCGCTGGAAGATGTGCTGATCGTAACCGGTGAACTGGATGAGAATCTGTTCCTGGCTGCTCGTAACCTGTATAAGGTTGACGTGCGCGATGTAGCAGGTATCGACCCAGTTAGCCTGATCGCCTTCGACAAAGTGGTTATGACTGCTGATGCTGTGAAGCAAGTTGAGGAGATGCTGGCATGATCCGTGAAGAACGTTTGCTGAAAGTGCTGCGTGCACCGCACGTATCTGAAAAAGCATCCACTGCGATGGAGAAAAACAACACCATCGTTCTCAAAGTTGCCAAAGACGCGACCAAAGCAGAAATTAAAGCTGCAGTGCAGAAACTGTTTGAAGTCGAAGTCGAAGACGTAAACACCTTGCTGGTTAAAGGCAAAGTGAAGCGTCACGGTCAGCGTGTTGGTCGTCGTAGCGACTGGAAAAAAGCTTACGTCACCCTGAAAGAAGGCCAGAATCTGGACTTCATGGGCGGCGCAGAGTAAGTCGGAGGAGTAAGAACAATGGCAATTGTTAAATGTAAACCTACATCTCCGGGCCGTCGCCACGTCGTCAAAGTGGTTAACCCTGAGTTGCATAAAGGTAAGCCTTTTGCCCCGCTGTTAGAAAAAAGCAGCAAGACCGGTGGTCGTAACAATAATGGTCGCATCACTACGCGTCATATCGGTGGTGGCCATAAGCAGCATTATCGTTTAGTTGACTTTAAGCGCAACAAAGACGGTATTCCTGCAGTCGTTGAGCGTCTGGAGTACGATCCGAACCGTTCCGCGAATATCGCGCTGGTTCTGTACCAAGATGGTGAGCGTCGTTACATCCTGGCACCGAAAGGGCTGAAAGCTGGTGACCAGATTCAATCTGGCGTTGATGTGGCAATCAAAGCAGGTAACACTCTGCCGATGCGTAACATCCCAGTAGGTTCAACGGTTCATAACGTAGAAATGAAACCCGGTAAAGGCGGCCAACTGGCTCGTTCCGCGGGTGCCTATGTTCAGATCGTTGCACGTGATGGTTCCTACGTGACTCTGCGTCTGCGTTCAGGCGAAATGCGTAAAGTTCCAGTTGATTGCCGCGCCACCTTGGGTGAAGTCGGTAACGCTGAACATATGCTGCGCGTCCTGGGTAAAGCAGGTGCTGCTCGTTGGCGTGGTATTCGTCCTACCGTTCGCGGTACGGCGATGAACCCAGTCGATCACCCACACGGTGGTGGTGAAGGTCGTAACTTTGGTAAACACCCGGTCACACCGTGGGGCGTTCAGACCAAAGGTAAGAAGACCCGTAGCAACAAGCGTACTGACAAGTTCATCGTACGTCGCCGTAGTAAAAAATAATTAGAGGATAAGCCATGCCACGTTCTCTCAAGAAAGGTCCTTTTATTGACCTGCACTTGCTGAAGAAGGTAGAGAAAGCGGTGGAAAGCGGTGACAAGAAGCCTTTGCGCACTTGGTCCCGTCGTTCAACGATCTTTCCTAACATGATCGGTTTGACCATCGCTGTCCATAATGGTCGTCAGCACGTACCAGTATTTGTTTCCGATGAAATGGTCGGTCACAAACTGGGTGAATTCGCGCCGACTCGTACTTATCGCGGCCATGCGGCTGATAAAAAAGCCAAAAAGCGCTAAGGTAGGAGGAAGAGATGGAAACTATCGCTAAACATCGCCACGCTCGTTCTTCTGCTCAGAAGGTTCGCCTGGTGGCAGACCTGATTCGCGGTAAGAAAGTGTCGCAAGCTCTGGATACACTGACCTACACCAACAAGAAAGCGGCTGTATTGGTTAAGAAAGTGCTAGAGTCTGCTATTGCTAACGCAGAGCACAACGATGGCGCCGACATTGATGATCTGAAAGTCACGAAAATCTTCGTTGATGAAGGCCCAAGCATGAAGCGTATTATGCCGCGTGCAAAAGGTCGTGCAGATCGCATCCTGAAGCGCACCAGCCACATTACTGTGGTTGTGTCCGATCGCTGAGACTCTGGAGATTAGCAATGGGTCAGAAAGTACATCCTAATGGTATTCGCCTGGGTATTGTCAAACCTTGGAACTCTACCTGGTATGCGAATACCAAAGAATTCGCTGACAACCTGGACAGCGACTTTAAAGTTCGCCAATTCCTGACTAAAGAATTGGCGAAAGCTTCCGTTTCTCGCATCGTTATCGAGCGTCCTGCGAAGAGCATCCGTGTGACTATTCACACTGCTCGTCCAGGCATCGTTATCGGCAAGAAAGGTGAAGATGTCGAAAAACTGCGTAAGGTCGTAGCGGATATCGCTGGCGTTCCTGCGCAAATCAATATCGCCGAAGTCCGTAAACCGGAACTGGACGCAAAATTGGTTGCTGACAGCATCACTTCACAGCTGGAACGTCGTGTTATGTTCCGTCGTGCAATGAAGCGTGCTGTACAAAACGCCATGCGTCTTGGCGCTAAAGGTATCAAAGTTGAAGTAAGCGGCCGCCTTGGCGGTGCTGAAATCGCGCGTACTGAATGGTACCGTGAAGGTCGTGTTCCGTTGCATACCCTGCGTGCGGATATCGATTACAACACCTCTGAAGCGCACACCACTTATGGTGTAATCGGCGTTAAGGTATGGATCTTCAAAGGTGAGATCCTGGGTGGTATGGCTGCAGTTGAACAACCTGAACCGGCTGCTCAACCTAAAAAGCAGCAGCGTAAAGGCCGCAAGTAAGGAGAGTCGCTGAATGTTACAACCAAAGCGTACAAAATTCCGTAAGATGCACAAGGGCCGCAACCGTGGTCTGGCACAAGGTACGGATGTTAGCTTCGGCACTTTCGGTCTGAAAGCTGTTGGCCGTGGCCGTCTGACTGCTCGTCAAATCGAAGCAGCTCGTCGTGCAATGACTCGTGCAGTTAAGCGTCAAGGCAAGATCTGGATCCGTGTATTCCCGGATAAACCGATCACCGAGAAGCCGCTTGAAGTGCGTATGGGTAAAGGTAAGGGTAACGTGGAGTATTGGGTTGCCCTGATCCAGCCTGGTAAAGTCCTGTACGAGATGGACGGTGTACCGGAAGAAATTGCCCGTGAAGCATTCAAGCTGGCAGCAGCGAAACTGCCTATCAAAACCACCTTTGTAACTAAGACGGTGATGTAATGAAAGCACAAGAGCTGCGTGAAAAGAGTGTTGAAGAGTTAAACACTGAGCTGCTCAACCTGCTGCGTGAGCAATTTAACTTGCGCATGCAGGCGGCGAGTGGCCAACTGCAACAAACTCACCTGTTGAAACAAGTGCGTCGTAATGTCGCACGTGTGAAGACTTTATTGACTGAAAAGGCGGGTGCGTAAATGACTGATATTATCCGTACTCTGCAAGGTCGTGTTGTTAGTGATAAAATGGAGAAATCCATCGTTGTTGCTATCGAGCGTACGGTGAAGCACCCAATCTACGGGAAATTCATCAAGCGTACGACTAAGCTACACGTACATGACGAGAACAACGAGTGTGGTATCGGTGACGTGGTTGAAATCCGCGAATGCCGCCCACTGTCCAAGACTAAGTCATGGACGTTGGTTCGCGTTGTAGAGAAAGCGATTCTGTAATAGAGTAGCTGGCTCTAACTGAATAAACGGCTCGGAAAATGGGCCGTTTATTTTTTCTACCCAACTTTTGGAAGCGGTGTTATAATGCTGCGCCCTCAGGTATGGGGCTTTTAAACGACCTGTTAATAGGTCCTAAAGTTGTAGTTGACATTAGCGGAGCACTAACATGATCCAAGAACAGACTATGCTGAACGTGGCCGACAACTCCGGTGCACGTCGCGTAATGTGTATCAAGGTTCTAGGTGGCTCGCACCGTCGCTACGCAGGCGTCGGCGACATCATCAAAATTACCATCAAGGAAGCAATTCCTCGCGGTAAGGTGAAGAAAGGCGATGTGCTGAAAGCGGTAGTGGTGCGCACCAAGAAGGGTGTACGTCGCCCGGACGGTTCTGTCATTCGCTTCGATGGTAATGCATGCGTTATTTTAAACAATAACAGTGAGCAACCCATCGGTACGCGTATTTTTGGGCCGGTAACTCGTGAACTGCGTAATGAGAAGTTCATGAAAATTATCTCTCTGGCACCAGAAGTACTCTAAGGAGCGAACCATGGCAGCGAAAATCCGTCGCGATGACGAAGTTGTCGTGCTTACCGGCAAAGATAAAGGTAAGCGCGGGAAAGTAAAAAATGTCCTGTCTGCTAGTAAGGTCATTGTTGAAGGTATCAACCTGGTTAAGAAACATCAGAAGCCTGTACCGGCTCTGAACCAACCAGGTGGCATTGTAGAAAAAGAAGCAGCTATTCAAATTTCTAACATTGCACTGTTCAACGCGGCTACTGGCAAGGCTGACCGTGTAGGCTTTAGATTCGAAGACGGCAAAAAAGTCCGTTTCTTCAAATCAAACAGCGAAACTATCAAGTAATTTGGAGTATGACGATGGCGAAACTGCATGATTTCTATAAAGACGAGGTAGTCAAACAACTGATGTCTCAGTTTGATTACAACTCTGTCATGCAAGTCCCTCGGGTCGAGAAGATCACCCTGAATATGGGTGTTGGTGAAGCGATCGCTGACAAGAAACTGCTGGATAATGCAGCAGCTGACTTGACAGCAATCTCCGGTCAAAAGCCGTTGATCACCAAAGCACGCAAATCTGTTGCAGGCTTCAAAATCCGCCAGGGCTATCCGATCGGCTGTAAAGTAACTCTGCGTGGCGAACGCATGTGGGAGTTCTTTGAGCGTCTGATTTCCATTGCTGTTCCACGTATCCGTGACTTCCGTGGTTTATCCGCTAAGTCATTCGATGGTCGTGGTAACTACAGCATGGGTGTGCGTGAGCAAATCATCTTCCCAGAAATCGACTATGACAAAGTCGACCGCGTTCGTGGTTTGGATATTACCATTACCACTACTGCGAAATCTGATGATGAAGGCCGCGCGCTGTTGGCTGCTTTTAACTTCCCTTTCCGCAAGTAAGGCAGAGTTGACTTATGGCAAAGCAATCAATGAAAGCACGCGAAGTCGTTCGCGTAAAACTGGCTGATAAATACCGCGCTAAACGTGCGGAATTGAAAGCTATTATTTCTAGTGTGAACTCATCCGATGAAGATCGTTGGGATGCTGTTCTCAAGCTGCAGACTCTGCCGCGTGATTCAAGCCCGTCTCGTCAGCGCAAACGCTGCCGCCAAACTGGCCGTCCACATGGTTATGTGGGCAAATTCGGGTTGAGCCGTATCAAGTTGCGTGAAGCCGCTATGCGCGGTGAAGTACCAGGCTTGAAAAAGGCTAGCTGGTAATTACCAATTGAATCACGGGAGTAAAGACAGATGAGCATGCAAGATCCGATCGCGGATATGCTGACCCGTATCCGTAACGGTCAAGCCGCGAACAAAGTTGCGGTCACCATGCCTTCCTCCAAGCTGAAAGTGGCGATTGCCAACGTGCTGAAGGAAGAAGGTTTTATTGAAGATTTTAAAGTCGAAGGTGATGCCAAGCCTGTTCTGGAACTGGTACTTAAGTACTTCCAGGGTAAGGCAGTGGTAGAGAGCATTCAACGTATCAGCCGTCCAGGTCTGCGCATCTATAAGAAAAAAGATGAGCTGCCAAAAGTTATGGCCGGTTTGGGTATCGCTGTTGTTTCTACCTCTAAAGGTGTTATGACCGATCGTGCAGCTCGCCAAGCTGGTCTTGGTGGCGAGATTATCTGCTACGTAGCTTAATTCGGGAGGAAAGAATGTCTCGTGTTGCAAAAGCACCCGTCGTCATTCCTGCCGGCGTAGAGGTAAAACTCAACGGTCAGGTTATTTCGATAAAGGGTAAGAACGGCGAGCTGACTCGTACAGTCCATGACGCTGTTATCGTTAAGCAAGAAGCTAACGCACTGACTTTCGCTCCGCGCGAAGGTTTTGCCGATGCATGGGCCCAAGCGGGTACCACGCGCGCTCTGTTGAACGCAATGGTTATCGGTGTTACCGAAGGCTTCACCAAGAAGCTTCAATTGGTAGGTGTTGGTTATCGTGCTGCTGTTAAAGGCAATGTGGTGAATTTAGCCTTAGGCTTCTCTCACCCGGTCGATCATCAGCTGCCAGCAGGTATTACTGCTGAATGCCCAAGCCAAACTGAAATCGTGCTGAAAGGCGCTGATAAGCAGATTATTGGCCAGGTTGCTGCAGATCTGCGTGCCTACCGCCGTCCTGAGCCCTATAAAGGCAAGGGTGTCCGTTACGCCGACGAAGTCGTGCGTACCAAAGAGGCTAAGAAGAAGTAAGGTAACACTATGGATAAGAAATCTGCTCGTATCCGTCGTGCGACCCGCGCACGCCGTAAGCTCAAAGAACTGGGTGCAACCCGCCTGGTGGTACATCGTACCCCGCGTCATATTTACGCACAGGTTATTGCTCCCAATGGTTCTGAAGTACTGGTAGCTGCTTCTACAGTAGAAAAAGTTATCACTGAGCAAGTAAAATATTCCGGAAATAAAGACGCCGCAGCGGCTGTAGGTAAAGCTATTGCTGAGCGCGCGTTGGAAAAAGGCATTGCGAAAGTATCCTTTGACCGTTCCGGTTTCCAATATCATGGTCGAGTCCAGGCACTGGCAGATGCTGCCCGTGAAGCTGGCCTTCAGTTCTAAGGAAGAGGTTTAAGATGGCTCACATCGAAAAACAAGCTGGCGAACTGCAGGAAAAGCTGATCGCGGTAAACCGCGTATCTAAAACCGTAAAAGGTGGCCGTATTTTCAGCTTTACCGCACTGACAGTTGTTGGTGA
This sequence comes from Serratia sp. HNCC26DJ244, assembly GCF_057180565.1. Taxonomy (NCBI): domain Bacteria; kingdom Pseudomonadati; phylum Pseudomonadota; class Gammaproteobacteria; order Enterobacterales; family Yersiniaceae; genus Serratia; species Serratia sp. HNCC26DJ244. The sequence continues at coordinate 9,049 of NZ_JBXUGO010000030.1, forward strand.
TGGTAACGGTCGCGTTGGTTTTGGCTACGGCAAAGCACGCGAAGTTCCAGCAGCGATCCAGAAAGCGATGGAAAAAGCCCGTCGCAACATGATGAACGTCGCGCTTAACAGCGGCACCCTGCAGCACCCTGTTAAAGGTGCTCACACTGGGTCTCGTGTGTTTATGCAGCCAGCTCACGAAGGTACCGGTATCATCGCGGGTGGTGCAATGCGCGCTGTTCTCGAAGTTGCTGGGGTGCACAACGTATTGGCTAAAGCTTATGGTTCCACTAACCCGATTAACGTGGTTCGTGCAACTATCGATGCTTTGGAAAGTATGAAGTCTCCTGAAATGGTCGCTGCCAAGCGTGGTAAATCCGTTGCAGACATTCTGGGGTAATTGACCATGGCTAAGACTATCAAAGTTACACAAGTTCGCAGCTCCATTGGCCGTCTGCCGAAGCATAAAGCTACATTGCTCGGCCTGGGTCTGCGTCGTATTGGTCACACCGTAGAGCGCGAGGATACTCCTGCTGTTCGTGGTATGATCAATCTGGTTTCCTACATGGTTAAGGTTGAGGAGTAACAGATGCGTTTAAATACTCTGTCTCCGGCTGAAGGTGCCAAGCATGCGCCGAAGCGTGTAGGTCGTGGTATTGGTTCTGGCCTGGGTAAAACCGGCGGCCGTGGTCACAAAGGTCAGAAGTCTCGTTCTGGCGGTGGCGTACGTCGCGGTTTCGAAGGTGGTCAGATGCCTTTATATCGTCGTTTGCCGAAGTTTGGCTTCACCTCTCGCAAAGCTATGATCACGGCAGAAGTTCGTCTGTCTGAACTGGCTCTGATTGAAGGCGACGTAATCGACCTGAACGCGCTGAAAGCCGCTAACGTTGTTGGTATCCAGATCGAATTCGCGAAAGTTATGCTTTCAGGCGAAATCGCTCGTCCGGTTACCCTGCGTGGTTTGCGTGTTACCAAAGGCGCTCGTGCTGCTATCGAAGCTGCTGGCGGCAAAATTGAGGAATAAGTGAGCTAATGGCCAAGCAACCAGGATTAGATTTTCAAAGTGCTAAAGGTGGGATCGGTGAGCTCAAGCGCAGACTTTTGTTTGTTATCGGCGCACTGATCGTCTTCCGTATCGGCTCTTTCATCCCGATTCCTGGTATCGATGCCACTGTGCTTGCCAAATTGCTTGAGCAGCAAAGAGGCACCATCATTGAAATGTTTAACATGTTCTCTGGTGGTGCTCTCAGCCGTGCTTCTATTTTTGCTCTGGGTATCATGCCGTATATCTCGGCATCGATTATTATCCAGCTGTTAACGGTGGTTCACCCAACGTTGGCAGAAATCAAAAAGGAAGGGGAAGCTGGTCGTCGCAAGATTAGCCAGTATACCCGTTACGGTACGCTGGTATTGGCCATATTCCAGTCGATCGGTATTGCTACTGGTTTGCCGAATATGCCTGGGATGCAAGGCCTGGTGATAAACCCAGGTTTTGCGTTCTACTTTACTGCGGTTGTGAGCCTGGTGACCGGGACAATGTTCCTGATGTGGCTAGGTGAGCAGATAACTGAACGTGGTATCGGTAACGGTATCTCGATCATTATCTTCGCGGGTATTGTAGCGGGTCTTCCACCAGCAATTGGCCATACTATTGAGCAAGCTCGGCAAGGTGATCTGCACTTCCTCCTGTTGCTGTTGGTTGCAGTGTTAGTGTTTGCAGTAACCTTCTTCGTTGTTTTCATGGAGCGCGGTCAACGTCGTATCGTTGTTAACTACGCGAAGCGTCAACAAGGTCGTCGTGTTTACGCAGCACAGAGTACACATTTACCACTGAAAGTGAATATGGCTGGTGTTATTCCTGCTATCTTTGCTTCCAGTATTATTCTGTTCCCAGCCACGATTGCATCATGGTTTGGGGGCAGCACAGGTTGGAACTGGCTGACAACGATTTCGTTCTATTTGCAGCCTGGACAACCGCTTTATGTGTTACTCTATGCGTCTGCAATCATCTTCTTCTGTTTCTTCTATACGGCGTTGGTCTTCAACCCAAGAGAAACAGCAGATAACCTGAAGAAGTCCGGTGCCTTCGTACCAGGAATTCGTCCGGGAGAGCAAACGGCTAAGTATATTGATAAGGTAATGACGCGCTTAACGTTAATTGGCGCAATGTACATTACTTTTATCTGCCTGATCCCGGAGTTCATGCGTGATGCAATGAAAGTACCATTCTACTTTGGTGGTACCTCGTTACTGATTGTTGTTGTCGTCATCATGGACTTTATGGCTCAAGTGCAAACTCTGATGATGTCAAGTCAGTATGAGTCTGCATTAAAGAAAGCAAACCTGAAAGGCTATGGCCGCTAGTCAGGTGCGTTTGAGAAGTTACGGAGAGTAAAAATGAAAGTTCGTGCTTCCGTCAAGAAATTATGTCGTAACTGCAAAATCGTTAAGCGTAACGGTGTCGTTCGTGTAATTTGTAGTGCCGAGCCGAAGCATAAACAGCGTCAAGGCTGATTATCTCGCATATTTTTCTTGCAAAGTTGGGTTGAGCTGGCTAGATTAGCCAGCCAATCTTTTGTATGTAGCTGCAACATTATTTGAGTATCCTGAAAACGGGCTTTTCAGAATGGTGTTGCCGTAAAAATAAATAGGAGTGCATAGTGGCCCGTATAGCAGGCATTAACATTCCTGATCATAAACATACCGTTATCGCCTTAACGTCGATTTTCGGAATTGGTAAAACTCGTTCACAGTCTATCTGTGCATCTACGGGTATTGCCGAACATGTTAAGATCAGTGAGCTGTCTGAAGAGCAAATTGAACAACTGCGTGAAGCGGTTGCAAAATTCACTGTTGAAGGTGATTTGCGTCGTGAAGTTACCCTGAGCATCAAGCGTCTGATGGATCTTGGTACATACCGTGGTTTACGCCATCGTCGTGGTCTGCCAGTACGCGGTCAGCGTACCAAGACTAACGCACGTACCCGTAAGGGTCCGCGTAAACCGATCAAGAAATAATCGGGGTGATTGAATAATGGCAAAGGCACCTGTTCGTACACGTAAACGTGTAAGAAAACAAGTCTCTGACGGCGTGGCTCATATCCATGCTTCTTTCAACAACACCATTGTGACTATTACCGATCGTCAGGGTAATGCTTTGGGTTGGGCAACTGCCGGTGGTTCCGGTTTCCGTGGTTCACGTAAGTCAACGCCGTTTGCAGCTCAGGTTGCAGCAGAACGTTGTGCTGACGCAGTAAAAGAATACGGTATCAAGAACCTGGAAGTTATGGTTAAAGGACCTGGTCCTGGTCGTGAGTCTACTATCCGCGCTCTTAACGCGGCTGGTTTCCGCATCACTAATATTACTGATGTGACTCCGATCCCTCATAACGGTTGTCGTCCGCCGAAAAAGCGTCGCGTATAACGCCCCTGCTTTTCGGATTGTTGGAGAAAGAAAATGGCAAGATATTTGGGTCCTAAGCTCAAGCTTAGCCGCCGCGAGGGCACAGACCTGTTCCTGAAGTCTGGCGTTCGCGCGATCGATTCAAAGTGCAAACTTGAGCAACCACCAGGTCAACATGGTGCGCGTAAACCGCGTCTATCAGACTATGGTGTGCAGTTACGTGAGAAACAAAAAGTTCGCCGTATGTATGGTGTTTTGGAACGTCAGTTCCGGAACTATTACAAAACAGCAACTCGCCTGAAAGGTAATACCGGTGAAAACCTGTTGACCCTTCTGGAAGGTCGTTTGGACAACGTAGTTTACCGTATGGGCTTTGGCGCTACCCGTGCAGAAGCACGCCAACTGGTTAGCCACAAGGCGGTTATGGTAAATGGTCGCGTTGTTAACATCGCTTCTTATCAGGTATCTCCGAATGACGTAGTCAGCATCCGCGAGAAAGCTAAAAAGCAGTCTCGTGTTAAGGCTTCTCTGGAGCTGGCTGAGCAGCGTGAAAAGCCAACTTGGCTGGAAGTTGATGCTGCGAAGATGGAAGGTGTGTTCAAACGTATTCCTGAACGTACTGATCTCTCCGCCGACATTAACGAACACCTGATCGTCGAGCTTTACTCCAAGTAAGGCTTGAGTTTCAAAGAGAGGACACAATGCAGGGTTCTGTGACAGAGTTTCTAAAACCGCGCCTGGTAGATATCGAGCAAATCAGTTCGACGCACGCCAAGGTGACCCTTGAGCCTTTAGAGCGTGGCTTTGGCCATACTCTTGGCAATGCACTGCGCCGTATTCTGCTTTCATCTATGCCGGGTTGCGCGGTGACCGAGGTTGAGATTGATGGTGTACTGCATGAGTACAGCACCAAAGAAGGCGTACAGGAAGATATCCTGGAGATCTTGCTCAACCTGAAAGGGCTGGCGGTGAGAGTTCAAGGCAAAGATGAAGTTATTCTTACCCTGAATAAGTCTGGCATTGGCCCTGTGACCGCTGCCGACATCACCCATGATGGTGATGTTGAAATCGTCAAGCCGCAGTACATTATTTGCCACCTGACTGATGAGAATGCTGCTATCAGTATGCGTATCAAAGTTCGGCGTGGTCATGGTTATGTACCGGCTTCTGCCCGAATTCATTCGGAAGAAGATGAGCGCCCAATTGGCCGTCTGTTGGTTGACGCTTGCTATAGCCCTGTAGAGCGTATTGCCTACAATGTTGAAGCAGCGCGTGTAGAACAGCGTACCGATCTGGACAAGCTGGTAATCGAGATGGAAACCAATGGCACGATCGATCCTGAAGAGGCGATCCGCCGTGCGGCTACTATTTTGGCTGAACAACTGGAAGCTTTCGTTGACCTGCGTGATGTACGTCAGCCGGAAGTGAAGGAAGAGAAGCCAGAGTTCGATCCAATCCTGCTGCGCCCTGTTGACGATCTGGAATTGACTGTCCGCTCTGCTAACTGCCTCAAGGCAGAAGCTATCCACTACATCGGTGATCTGGTACAGCGTACCGAGGTTGAGCTATTGAAAACGCCTAACCTGGGTAAAAAATCTCTTACTGAGATTAAAGACGTGCTAGCCTCCCGTGGTTTGTCTCTGGGCATGCGCCTAGAAAACTGGCCACCGGCAAGCATTGCTGACGAGTAACCGGATCACAGGTTAAGGTTTTACTGAGAAGGATAAGGTCATGCGCCATCGTAAGAGTGGTCGTCAACTGAACCGTAACAGCAGCCATCGCCAGGCTATGTTCCGTAATATGGCCGGCTCTTTGGTTCGTCATGAAATCATCAAGACGACCCTGCCAAAAGCGAAAGAGCTGCGTCGCGTTGTTGAGCCGCTGATTACTCTTGCCAAGACCGACAGCGTAGCTAATCGTCGTCTGGCATTCGCCCGTACTCGTGATAACGAGATCGTGGCAAAACTGTTTAATGAGATAGGCCCGCGTTTCGCGAGCCGTGCAGGTGGTTATACCCGCATTTTGAAGTGTGGCTTCCGCGCAGGTGACAACGCGCCGATGGCATACATCGAGCTGGTTGATCGTGCTGAGTCTCAAGCAGAAGTGGCAACTGCAGAGTAATATCTGTCAGAGCGTAAAAAAACCGGGCTTGCCCGGTTTTTTTACGCCTGCGATTTGGCTAATGTTATTTCCCAAATCCTGTATGATTAATATTCATCCTGATATGAATACAGATTTTTGTATAGGCTGTATCAACAGGCGATTAATGGAAAATAGACTTCCGAGGAGGGTTGTGATGTTCAAAATCGGTCAATTGGCTAAACTTGCCGATGTCACACCTGATACGGTACGCTATTATGAAAAACAAGGCATGATGGAGCATAATGAGCGTACAGAAGGGGGATATCGGCTGTATAGTACTCAGGATTTACAGCGCTTGCGTTTTATTCGTTATGCCAAACAATTAGGCTTTACGCTAGGAACGATAGCGGAGCTGTTATCGATCCGTGTCGATCCTGAGCATCATACCTGCAAAGAGTCTAAATCTATTGTTGATGCACGCTTGCAAGAGGTCGAGGACAAATTGACAGAATTAACGCGAATGCGTGACTCACTTAAACGACTCAGTGATGCTTGCTGTGGCAGTGCTCATAGTAGCAATTATTGTTCTATTTTGGAGGCACTGGAGCATGGAGCACGTGAAGACAAATTAAGTCCTGCGATTTGAACATTTTTTATAGCAGCCAATTTATCGTTACAAACCATTGGAGAATATTATGACTAAATATCGGCATACCAAAGGCCAGATACAGGACAATGCTATTGTGGCATTGCTACATGACCCTCTTTTTCGTCAGCGGGTTGAAAAAAATAGTAAAGGAAAAGGGAGTTATCGGCGTAAAGCTAAACATGCTAAAGGTGAGTGCCGGGAGACCAGTGGTAAGTTGTTCTTAGACGATTTACCACTGGTTTTCTGGTTCTAAGCCAACCCACATTGCAAGATAACTATTGTTTGGATTGTTGCTTGAGCAGGTCACGAATTTCTGTCAACAGAGTCTCTTCTGCCGTTGGTGCTGGCGGGGCTGTTTGCTTTTCATCTTCTTTGCTGCGTAATTTGTTCATTAGCTTGATGATCATAAAGATAGCAAAAGCGACAATGATGAAATCAAAAATATTCTGTAGAAAAGCACCATAGTTCATCACCACAGCAGGGATGTTTCCCTCGGCCTCACGCAACACCAAGTGGAACTGTTTAAAATCAACCCCTCCGATCAATAAACCCAATGGTGGCATAACGATATCAGCAACCAGTGAAGAGACGACCCGACCAAACGCGGCACCAATAATCACACCAACGGCTAAATCGACGACATTGCCACGCATGGCAAACTCGCGGAACTCCTTTAACATGCCCATCTGAGTACCCCCTAGTAAGTTAATAAACTAAGTATATACCCATCGTCATAAGCTGCTGGCTTATCGGTATTCCCCGATGGTCATATTGCCTTTAAGAAATTGGCCATCAGGACTCGCGTCATTGGTTTACAGGAAGAACGGGCTTGGCTGAAACAGGCGCTCGACGTCAGGCACAAACTTTTTATCGGTGATAAACATAATGACGTGATCACCTTGCTGAATTCTATTATTGCTGTTGGCAATAATGACATCATCACCGCGTACGATGGCACCAATCGTGGTTCCCGGTGGCAATTTAATATCTTCTACCATGCGGCCAACGACCTTGGAGGTATTCTCATCGCCATGTGCGATAGCTTCGATAGCCTCGGCAACCCCGCGATGTAATAATGATACGCTGATGATGTCGGCTTTACGGACATGCCCTAACAGAGCGGAGATGGTCGCTTGCTGCGGTGAAATTGCGATATCAATGTCACTGCCCTGCATTAAATCGACATAGGCACGGCGCTGGATCAATACCATGACCTTTTTGGCCCCCATGCGTTTGGCTAGCATGGCAGACATGATATTGGCTTCATCATCGTTGGTGATGGCAATAAAGACATCCATCTGCTCAACATGTTCTTCAATCAGTAGTTCCTGATCGGAAGCGTCACCATAAAACACAATAGTGTCGTGTAGTTGCTCCGCCAGATCGGCTGCACGCTGTTGGTTGCGCTCAATTAGTTTTACGCTATAGGTTTTCTCCAACCGTTGTGCTAACCCTGCACCTACGTTGCCACCACCCACGATCATAATGCGTTTGTAAGGCTTTTCGAGCCGTTGTAGTTCGCTCATTACCGCGCGGATATTCTGTGTAGCGGTAACGAAGAAGACTTCATCGCCGGCTTCAATAACCGTAGAGTCTTGGGGACGGATGGGTCTGTCTTGACGAAAGATGGCTGCGACACGTGTATCAATATGTGGCATATGTTCACGCATTGAAGAGAGAGCATTACCGACCAGTGGGCCACCATAATACGCTTTTACTGCGGCGATACTGACCTTACCCTCGGCAAAATTGACCACTTGTAAGGCGCCGGGGAATTCGATCAATTTATAGATATAATCAATCACCAGTTGCTCTGGTGAAATTAGGTGATCAATGGGCACCGCTTCTGGTTGGAATAACTTTTCGGATTCACGAATATAGTCTGGTGAGCGGATGCGTGCGATACGCTTTGGGGTATTAAACAGCGAATAGGCAATCTGGCAGGCAACCATATTGGTTTCATCAGAGTTAGTGACCGCAACCAGCATGTCAGCATCCTCCGCTCCTGCTTCGCGTAACACTCGCGGATGAGAACCGTGCCCTTGGACAACACGTAAGTCAAATTTGTCCTGCAATTGGCGCAGACGACCTCCATCGCTATCAACCACAGTGATATCGTTATTTTCGCCAACCAGATTTTCTGCCAGTGTTCCACCGACCTGACCTGCACCAAGAATAATTATTTTCATCGAATTCTCTACTCGATTTGCAACGGCCGTAGCCGATAGTTAGAAAGCTCGGAAGCCTTCTCTAGACAATTATATTTTAATCAACTTAGCGTAAAAGAAACCATCACCATCTTCAGGATGGGGAAGATTCTGCTGACCAGGTGATTGAACATCACCAGTATCAACCAACTTGGCATCGTTATGGCATTGCAGGAATGCCGCAATCTGTTCACAGTTTTCTGGTGGCAGAATAGAGCAGGTCGCATAAACCAGGGTTCCCCCTGATTTGAGGTGCGGCCAGATGGCGTTAAGAATTTCGCTTTGTAATGTGGTCAACTCTGCGATATCACTATCACGGCGTAACCATTTGATATCTGGATGGCGACGTATGACGCCAGTGGCAGAACAAGGGGCGTCTAACAGAATACGGTCAAACTGTTGACTACCGCACCATTGTTGCGGCATTCGGCCATCCCCTTGCCTAACTTCGGCATTTTGGCGCAGACGCTGTAGGTTTTCTTTTACCCGGCTTAAGCGTTGTTCATCAATATCGACCGCCATAACATGAGCTTTAGGGGCAGCTTCCAGAATATGCGTGGTTTTGCCACCGGGAGCGGCACAAAGGTCGAGAATATGTTCGCCATCCTGTGGGTCAAGCAGATCAATACATCCTTGAGCAGAAGCATCTTGCACGGTCACCCAACCCTCGGTAAAACCCGGTAAATCCGTAACTGAACAAGGTGTCGGTAACCGTATTGCATCGTGATACGTTTTATGTGGAATAGCGGCAATACCAGCTTGTTGCATCAACTGCAGATAATCTTCGCGCTTATGATGCAGGCGGTTTACGCGTAGCCACATGGGGGGTTTTTGATTATTGGCATCAATAATCTGTTGCCACTGTGTTGGATAGGCTTGCTGGATACGTTTTAGCAACCAACTTGGGTGCAGATAACGGCTGTCATTGTTGGCAGCGCGGGCTAACAACGCTTCCTGTTGGCGTTGAAACTGACGTAGTACACCGTTAATCAGGCCTTTCAACTGGGGGCGTTTCAACGCGACAGCCCCTTCAACGGTTTCCGCCAACACGGCATGGGGTGGAATACGGGTATATAACAGCTGATAAATACCCACCATCAGTAAATAGTGCAATATCCGTTGTTTGCCAAGCAGCGGTTTTGCCATCAGTTGCTGAATGCACCATTCGAGTTGTGGCAACATGCGCAATGTTCCAAAACAGAACTCCTGTAGCAACGCACGATCTTTGTCAGCAATATTCTTTTGCAATTCAGGCAGAACAGTACTGAGTGATTGCCCTTGGTCCAGAACCTGGCCGATGGCTTTGGCGGCAATGCTTCGGAGATTGTAATTGTTTTTCATAGGCTGAAGCTGATAATGGTCGGCATTAGGAAAGAAACAGCTCGACGTGGTCGCCGAGCAATGGGAGTACTTATATACTCGTCATACTTCAAGTTGCATGTGTGTTGGCTTTCCTCGCTCACCCCAGTCACTTACCCGTGTAAGCTCCTGGGGATTCTCTGCGTTGCCGCCTTCCTGCAACTCGAATTATTTAGTGTATAGTAGTTTACCTGGTGTAAACCATTCGCGGCGCGAATTCAGTAAATCCTGTGCTGACATCGGTTTTTTACCAGCGGGTTGCAACTGCGTCAGGTTCAAAATACCTTCTGCGGTGGCCACCTGAATACCTTGCTTGTCGGCACACACGATAGTGCCTGGCTCCACGTTGGTTGTTTCCGCTAACACGTTGGCTTGCCAGACTTTTACCGGCTGATCTTCGATAATGAAATAGCTGACCGGCCAGGGGTTGAATGCGCGAATGCAGCGTTCCAGTTGTACGGCAGACAGATGCCAATCGAGACGGGCCTCTTCTTTACTCAGCTTTTCAGCATAGGTGGCTAACGCATCATCTTGCACTTCGCGCTTTACTGTACCAGCAACCAATTGTTGTAAGGTAGTGAGCAGCCCTTGTGGGCCTAGCATGGCGAGTTTGTCATACAAGGTAGCACTGGTATCGGTGGCTTCGATCGGACAATGGATTTTTTGCATGATATCGCCAGTATCAAGACCGACATCCATCTGCATGATTGTTATGCCGGTTTCTTTGTCACCAGCCCATAATGCGCGTTGGATCGGAGCCGCCCCCCGCCAATAGGGAAGCAGAGAACCATGGACATTGATGCACCCCAGACGTGGCATTTCCAGCACGGCTTTGGGCAGGATCAGACCATAGGCAACCACAACCATAACGTCTGCATCAAGAGAAGCAACCAGATGTTGATTTTCTTGCGGACGCAGCGAGTTAGGCTGAAAAACAGGGATTTGGTGTTGTTCAGCCAGTATCTTGACCGGGCTAGGTGTCAGCTTATTTCCCCGTCCTGCGGGGCGGTCAGGTTGAGTGAATACACCGACAATCTGATGCTCAGACGACAACAGCGCATCGAGATGACGCGCTGCAAAGTCTGGGGTACCGGCAAAAATAACTTTTAAAGAATCAGACACGTTGGTTTCCTGATCGGCTAGCGAGCATTAAGCTTGGCCATTTTTTCCAGTTTCTGACGGATGCGTTGGCGTTTCAAGGGCGAAAGGTAATCGACAAAGAGCTTGCCAACCAGATGATCCATTTCGTGTTGGATACAGATAGCCAACAGATCATCGGCCTCTAGCGTAAAAGGTCGCCCTTCACGGTCAAGTGCCCGGACTGTAATTTTCTCCGCACGTGGCACCAAAGCACGATGTTCAGGAACGGAAAGACAGCCTTCTTCAATACCGGTTTCACCACTTTTTTCCAGCAACTCCGGGTTGATCAACACCAGCGGTTGATCGTGGTTCTCAGAAACGTCAATGACAATAATACGTTGATGAATATCCACTTGTGTCGCAGCCAGGCCAATGCCTTCTTCTGCGCGCATGGTTTCAAACATATCATCCACGATACGTTGGATATCTGCATTGACTTCTTTTACTGGGGCTGCAACTTTGCGCAGCCGCTCATCTGGGAAATGTAATACCTGCAAGACTGACATATATCTTTAGATCTGTATCCGAGTGATAACGAGAGATTAGTTTCCATTCTAGACATTTCCTGACCTGATTGACAGCATCCTGAACCAATTGCATGAATTGGTAATGCTTCAATTTGAGTAAGGAAATGCCTGATGCAGCCAGAAGAGATTGGTTTACGCATGTATGCAGTGACAGGGATCAGTGCGCCACTGGCTAGCCATATGATAAATCAGTTGGTCGCTGAAGGGGGGGATCCTTACCCACTGCTAAGGGCATTGGGGCTGAATGAAAAACAGCGCAAACAGTTCCAGCATGCCCAATATCTTGATAGCACACTTAAATGGCTGGAAGTGCCGGGAAATCAGATGTTGCGCTATGGTGAGGCCGACTTTCCTGAGTCTCTGGTACATATCGATAATGCACCGCTATTATTGTTAGTGAAGGGGAATCTTACTGCGTTGCAATTACCGCAGGTTGCCATGGTGGGTAGTCGGCAATTCAGCCATTATGGTGAACATTGGGGGGCTTATTTTGCTTCTGGCTTGGTGCAGGGAGGGTTTGCGGTCACCAGCGGGTTAGCGATAGGCATTGATGGTATCTGTCATCGTGCAGCGTTGGCAGCACAAGGGGTAACTGTTGCTGTGTTGGGGAGCGGCTTGGAAAATATCTACCCACGCCGCCACCACCGCTTGGCAGAACAAATCATTGAACAAGGCGGGGCGGTGATTTCCGAGTATTTGGTGACGGATTTACCGTTGCCTGCTCATTTCCCGCGTCGCAATCGGATTATCAGTGGGCTGAGTATGGGGGTAGTGGTTATCGAGGCTTCATTGCGGAGCGGATCGCTGATTACAGCCCGTTATGCTCTGGAGCAAGGGCGCGAGGTATTTGCTCTGCCCGGGGCGCTAGGTAATCCAATGAGTGAGGGAACACATTGCTTGATCCAGCAAGGAGCCAGTTTGGTGACCAGTCCGAAGGATATAATAGAACAGCTTCGCAGCGGCCTGCATTGGTTGCCTTTAAGAGAAAATACAACTATTTCTTTATTAGCAGCACAAGTTGAATTGCCATTTGCTGATGTGTTGGCTAACGTAGGAGATGAGGTAACACCTGTTGACGTCGTCGCTGCACGTGCCGGCCAACCTGTGCCAGAGGTGGTAGTCAAGTTACTCGATCTGGAGTTAGCAGGGTGGATCGCAGCTGTACCCGGCGGTTATGTCCGAATAAGGAGGGCTGACCATGTTCGACGTACTCATGTATTTGTTTGAAACTTATATACACAATGAGCCTGAGATGCAGGTTGATCAGGATACCTTGACGAATGATCTTGCCGAGGCAGGATTTGACCGGAATGATATCTATAATGCGTTGAATTGGTTGGAGAAACTTGCAGACCTCCAGGAGGGAGAGAATGCACCTTATTTTATGGGTGCGGATCCACTTGCGATGCGGATCTACACTGAAGAAGAAGGGGGGCCTTTAGATGCCAGTTGCCGCGGTTTTCTCCTGTTTTTGGAACAAATACAGGTATTGAACCTCGAAACCCGTGAAATGGTTATCGATCGTGTTATGGCCTTGGATAATACGGAGTTCGATCTCGAAGATCTGAAATGGGTCGTGCTGATGGTGTTGTTTAATATCCCCGGGTATGAAAGCGCTTATCAGCAGATGGAAGAGCTGTTGTTTGAAGTCAACGAAGGTTACCTGCACTGAGCAGCTAACAAGCATAGAAGAAGTTATGACAAAAAACGCGATTTTTGCCACCAGGCAAAATGAACCTTGTCCTGAATGTGGGGCCGAATTGGTGATCCGTAGTGGTCGTCACGGCCCCTTTCTTGGTTGTTCTCAATATCCCACATGCCAATATATCCGGCCGTTAAAAGCGCAGGCAGATGGGCATATTGTTAAAGTGCTGGAGGGCCAAGAATGCCCGAAGTGTCAGGCGACCTTGGTACTACGCCAGGGGCGCTATGGGATGTTTATTGGTTGTAGTCGTTACCCTGAGTGCACTCATACTGAAGTTATCGACAAACCTGATGAAACCAGTATCCCTTGTCCCCAATGTGGACAGGGTAAACTGCTGCAACGCAAGTCCCGCTATGGCAAAGTGTTTCATTCTTGTGACCGTTATCCAGACTGCCAGTTTGCGCTAAATTTTAAACCTGTTGCTGGTGAGTGTGCTTATTGCCACTACCCGTTACTGATGGAAAAGCACACAGCAAAAGGCTTGATGCTTTACTGTGCCAGTAAACGCTGTGGAAAACCCGTCGCACTCACAGAATAATCATCTCATGAACCCAGAACAGATTTCCTTATTCGCTCCTATTATGACTGCATTGCAAAACCAGCAGGTTATCGCTTATCCAACAGAGGCGGTATTCGGTTTGGGATGTGACCCTGATAGTGAGTATGCAGTGAAGACCTTACTGGCATTGAAACAACGTCCGTGGGAAAAGGGCCTGATCCTGATCGCCGCAGACTATACACAACTCACACCGTATATTGATGACAACGTGTTGGGTGAGCGGCAGCGTGCCATGATGTTTGCCAGTTGGCCCGGACCAGTGACCTGGGTGGTCCCGGCAAAACAACAAACTCCACGCCTCCTTACAGGGCGATTTGATTCACTGGCGGTTCGTGTTAGCGCTCATCCGTTGGTACAACAGCTTTGTCGTCAGTTTGGTAAGCCTTTGGTCTCAACCAGCGCCAACTTAAGTGGCCAATCGCCGTGTCGCACGGTTATAGAAGTGAGGCAGCAGTTTGGTGACACTTTTCCGGTATTAGCGGGTGATGTAGGTGGCCGGTTGAACCCTTCTGAAATTCGAGATGTTCTGACCGGTCAGTTGATCCGTCAGGGCTAGAGGCTATTTGTATGGAAAAGTTTGCGGTATTAGGTAATCCGATTGCTCATAGTAAATCCCCTCGCATTCATGCGCTCTTTGCTGAGCAAACAGGGATCGAGCACCCTTATGGTGCGGTCCTGGTTCCGCTAGAGGATTTTGAACGAACTCTACAGCAGTTTATTGCTGCTGGTGGCCAGGGAGCCAATGTCACCGTACCTTTTAAAGAGCGAGCCTATAAAGTGGCCACTGAACTTAGTGAAAGAGCCGCTGTGGCAGGGGCGGTGAATACACTTAAGGTATTACCTGGTGGTCAGTTGTTGGGGGATAATACTGATGGCATCGGTTTGCTCTCCGATCTTGAGCGGCAGCAATTGATCCAGCCCAGTGATCGTGTGCTGCTGGTTGGGGCAGGGGGCGCGGCAAGAGGTGTTATGTTGCCGTTACTCGCTTTTGGCTGCCAGGTTGTACTCACTAATCGTACTTTTAGTCGTGCACAGGAATTGATGAAAGAGTTCCAACATCTGGGGGCGGTTAGCGCACTGCCTATGGATCAGCTAGAACAACAGCATGTTGACCTGGTTATTAACGCGACTGCATCAGGGATTAATGGTGAGATCCCCGCTTTACCAGAAAGTATGGTGAAGAGTACTACCCGATGTTATGACATGTTCTACCAACATGGGAGCACGCCATTTCTGGCCTGGGTTCAGCAATTGGGTGTTCAGCAGTATGCGGATGGTTTGGGTATGTTGGTAGGGCAGGCTGCACATGCTTTCTTTTTGTGGCATGGTGTTATGCCGGAGATAGAGCCAGTGTTGAAGCAATTGCGTAAAGAATTGGCGATGTGAGTATGGCCCCGCACTGATAAGCGGGGCGATGACAATCAGCTATTTTCGGCAAGGTATTCATTCTTCCAGCGAACATAATTATTGGCGGAGTAGAGCAATCCTTCCAATTCCGCTGGCGTTAATTTCCTTACCTGCCGTACTGGGCTGCCTACATATAGGTAGCCACTCTCAAGGCGATTTCCCGAAGTGACCAAACTACCTGCGCCGATCATCACGTCATCTTCTATTATTGCGCCGTCGAGCAAGATTGCCCCCATTCCCACCAGCACGCGGTTACCAATGTTACAACCGTGCAGTATCGCTTTGTGTCCTACGGTGACATTCTCACCAATCAGTAGGGGATACCCAGCGGGATTATGGGTGGACTGATGGGTAACATGTAGCACACAGCCATCCTGGATATTACTACGAGCACCAATTCTCACTGCATTAACATCGCCGCGAATAGCAACCAAGGGCCAGATGCTAACATCATCAGCGAGTTCAACGTTACCGATCACCACGCTGGAAGGATCGATCATGACTCGCTGACCAATGTTAGGGGTGTAATGAAGATAAGCACGTACAGCATTGGTCATGTTAAGGCCTCGCATCAGGTTCGGAATTACTGGAAATACTAGACTTTGGTAGTGAAATTACAACAAGCTTGCAACATCAACGGTGGGAAAACAGCGTCTTTCGGGTAAGAATCACGCGAAATGACGTAAAAACGCGCATTCGAAAAAAAAGATCTAAAAACAGGTTGTGGAAAAAACGAAGATCCCTATAATGCGCCTCCATCGACACGGAAACTTGTGAACAGGTTCACAGAGTTTACGTGATACTCAGAGAATAACTTGAGCAATCAGGCCTCTTTGAAATGAGGAAGCGTAATATACGCCACCTCGAGTTGA